>JBIKOX010000056.1:0-14474 GCA_044357775.1 Bacteroidia bacterium
ACTCTGCATTTTAAAACAAATTTCAGAGAGATTGTAGGGAATATAAATACATTAAAGTATAATGGTCACAAGTCGCCAAAAACTAAAATTCCGATTGATTTTTTATATAGCGATGATGGACACGTGTTGTGTAAACGTATTGCCGAAAAATATAAAATTACACGCTTAATGGTTCGTGGGCTTGCTGATAAAATGGCAGGAAACTTTAAAGAAAAAGGACTTGAGCAACAAATAAAATTAGATACCGAAAAGTTAGTAGAACGTTTTTTAACTCAAACTAAATTAAACCTGTTTGAATATTTAATAGAATATAAATTCCCAAAAGCAATTGGAGTTATTTCTTTTGAGGAGCGACTTTCTTTGTTTGTTGAGATTGCAATGGAGTATCAAAATAATTTAGATTTTAAGTATCGCTTGCAATACCACGATTATGTTGAGGCTATTACAAACATTAAAAAAAGATTGGGCTATACTTTAATTTTACCATTAAAAGAAAAAGCTAAAAAAGAAAAATCAACTAAATAAAATTAAATATAATCCATTTTTGCTCTCTGCGTTTTTTTGAGCATTTTACGATTAAAAATAGATATAGCTATGGAAGAAACAACAAATTTTAATTTACCTAAGCAAACGCACGATATTTTTGCGGTAATGGCGCGCGGCGCATTTATATCCAGTAACGGAAGTAGAGATGGCATGAATCGTTTGTATGATGTAATTAATAATCCTGAAAATTTTGATAGACTTCAAGCTTATTTTAATGTTATTAGATACAATATTGAACGTGGAAATAATTTTTTCTACTTCTCTAAATTAAGCGAACCAAATAGCGAATTAGAAAAAAAATTAGAACGATTTGAGCGATATATCGATATCATTGATTTGTTTGCAAGCATGGATAATAAAATTGGAGTTGGTAGCCGTTTTAGACCAAGCGAAATTGCAGAAGAGTGTAATGCTAATGTTCGCTTAAAGCAAAAGCTTCAAAAAATTCCGCTGTATCGCTCAGAAACGTTACACAATAAAGTTAGAGAAATTTGTGATTTAATGAGTCGTGATTCTTACTTAGAATTAGAGGATGAAAAATCAGAATCATATAAAGTATTGGATTCTTATAATTATTTATTAGACGTAATTAATTCGGTAGCTATTTATGAGGATAACGGCATGAATTCTGATGATACGCAAGGCATAATTTATAATTAGTGAATAAACTAAATGCGATTATAAATAAAAATTGTCAGTGCATAGAAAAAAAAGAGATAGGATTTTAATAGTAAGATAGAATATGGAAAATAATTGCAGAATATTAAATAGAATTGTACAAATTAATATTGCCAACGTAAAGTATACCGATTTGGAATTGAGTGGAAATACGTGTTTTGTTGGTACAAATAATTTTGGAAAAACATCTTTACAGCGCGCTATTTTATTTTTTTATAGCGCAAACACAAGAGGACTAGGCATTTCAGCTTCTCAAAAATCATTTGAAGAGCATTATTTTAAATACGAAAACTCGTATTTAATTTATGAAATTCAAACGGAAAGCAAGCCTTTTTTTGTGATTATTTATAGGCATAATAAATTAGTGTTTCGTTTTGTTGATGCTGAATATAGTCCAGATTATTTTTTTAATGAAAACGACGAAGCGCTTAAAATAAAGGAAGTTATTGCTGGATTTGAAAAACGCGGAATGTTTATTTCTCAGCAAATTGATACGTTTGAGCGTTACCGAAATATTATATACGGAACAGAAACAGATAAATTATTATCTAAATTTTATATCCTGAAAGGAAATGAAAAATATCAAAATATTCCCAAGTCAATCACTAATGTTTTCTTAAGTTCTAAGAGCAGTATTGATAGCCGATTTATAAAAGATTTTATTGCAAACTCATTAACAACTGAAAACAGTAGCATTAAGTTAGAGCAAGTTGATCGTCAGTTGCGACAGTTTAACGAAAAATACACCGACATAGAAACATTTCTAAAAAAAGAGTCTCAGCAATTAATTGAGTTTATTGAAAAAAAATACGATCAGGTGCACATGCTAAAAGGCGCCCAGATGGAGATGGCTGATAAATTAGGGAGCAGCCTGCGGTATGCAGAAACTCAAAACGAAGCGGTTTATAAAGCGTCTCAAGAAAAACAAGAGGAATTAGATAAATTAACTGAAGCAAACGAAAACCAAAAAATACTATTAGAGGAAAAACAAAAAGATGTTCGCGAAGAAATTGGTTATTATGATCGAACAATAAGAGAGGCGAATAAAAAATTAAAGGAGTACAAAGAAAAAAATATTGAACAAGCAGTTGAAAAAAATACCGAACGAGAAAAGCTTCAAGTTGATTATAACATTGCGCGACGCGAATACGAATCATTGACCTCTAATGTTCAAAGTATTGAGATGAAATATTCTTCTTTAATTGAGCAATTACGCAATGATAAAACTGCTTATGTAAATAAAATAAATTCGCGCACTAGCGAAATATTTAATCACTATAACGAATTACAGCTACTACAAAAAAACGAGTTCAATAAAAAAGATGCCGAATTAAAACAAAAACGCGAAGACGCTTTAAATGATTTAAATGCAGATGTTACTGGTAAGCAAATTGAGTTTAGTGAATTAAAGGCAGAAGAAAAAGTAATTCGCAACACACGTTTTTATGAAGCTGAAATTAAAGGGCTAGAAACTGAATTAGCGGACTTAAGAGCGATTAATTATAAAAACAAATCAGAATTAGCTATTAAAACCAACTTGGTTCAAACAAACCAAAAAGAATGGGAAAATTTAGAAATTAAATTAAAATCTTCTTTATCTAATCAGATTCAAAAAACAAATAATGAAATCATTCGCGTTAAAACAGAAATAAAAGCCATTGAAGAAAAATTAAATGTGCAACATGATGCACTATATGGTTATTTAGAAAAAAATGTAAAAGATTGGCACAATACAATAGGCAAAGTTGTAAACGAAGAATTATTGTTTCGCACTGACTTAAATCCTTCAATTACTGAAGATAAAGGGTTATCCTTATATGGAATTGCTTTAAAATTAGATGATGTTAAAGTGGTTTCTAAAAGTATTGAAGAATATCAGTTTGAGAAAAACGAACGCTTAGCAATTATTAGAGATTTAGAAGAATCACTTAATCAGTTTCAAACAATCAACAATGAAGAAAAAATGTTGGCGGCTGATAAATTTGGCAAACAGTTAGGCGAATTAAAAGAAGATTTAAAAGTATTAACCTATTCTTTAGAATTAGCAGATAAACGTGAAAAGAAATTACTGCTTGAGTTAGAAGATTGGAGACAACGCGCTAGCACCGAGATTGAGCAATCATTATCAGGTAATCGCCAAAAAATTAATATTATTGAAGAAGAGCTAGCTATTTTAAATAAAAAGAAAAATAATTTATTAAACGATTTTAACACTCAGTTTGATAAATTAAAAACATTTAATGATGAAAGATTAACTGATTTAAAAGCAAGACAAGAAACTGAAATTAGTGAGTTAGAAGTTGAAAAGAAAAATCAGGTAAAGGAATATGAGCAAAAAGAAACGCAATTAACCGAAGAAAAAGAAAGTAATTTTAAGGCAAAAGGTGTTGATAGTAAAGAAATAAAAAAAATTGATACTCGGATTAAAGCGCTGCAAGAAGCATTAAAAGAAATTGATCAATACTCGCAAATAGTAAGCGATTACTTAAAAGATAAACGTGAAATTTTTGATAAGCTTCCTGATTTAATTCAGAAAAAAGAAGAGTTCGTTAAATCTGCAAATGATTTAAGCACAGAGATTGAAGATATTTCTCGCAAATACAACATAAAACGCATGGAGTTGAATAAACAAAAACGTGCTTTTGAAGAGGAATTGATTGATTTTAATAATGGAATAAATTACTTTACTAAAAACTTTCGCGAGACACCAGTATTTAATAAATATGCTGATATTATAGAAAGAGCTGAGCCTAAAAAAACAAATTATAGTGTAATGGATTTGTGCACACAACTCCTTACAAACGACTCTCATTTTAACGAAGAATACAATGCTTTTCAACGTTATGTAAATGAGTTTGCTGGTAAATTTAGATTAGAAAACCACTTTAATTTTATTATTCGTAATGACGCTACTCAAGGAGAGTACGAACGTTTTGCTCAAAACTTACGCTCGTTTATTAACGAAAATAAAATCGAATTATCAATTGCTGAAACTGCTACTCAAATTGGATTAGTAACAGATAGTATTGCAACTAAAGTTAGAGAGTTAAGCGGACAAAAAGATAAAATTCAACATATCATTACGTTAATTGCTGAAGATTTTAAAAAGGCTGAATTTGAAGAATCAAAATTAATTGAGTTTATTAAAATTCGTTTAGAGGATTCGGATAATAAAGTTTATAAATTATTAAAACGTATTCAGGAATTCCGCGAAGAAAATGGATTGGTATACAATGAAGGGTTATTTAATACCGATTTTGCAACACATAAAAACCGTGAAATTAGTAACCGTGCCGTTAAATTATTGGATCAATTACGGACCGCAATTAAAGAGCAAGAGCAGGAAGAAATTCGTTTACAGGATTTATTTGAGTTGAAATTTAATATCAAAGAAGGTTTGAACGAAACTGGTTGGACGCATAAAATTGATAGTATTGGTAGTACAGGCACCGACATTTTAGTAAAAGCAATTATCTATATTACATTATTACATGTATTTATAAAAGAGTCTTCACACCGCGGAAGCACTGATTTTAAAGTGCATTGTATTATTGATGAGGTGGGTCAAATTTCAGCACACTACTTGCGTGAATTATTGCGTTTTGCAAAAAATAGAAATATTATGATGATTAACGGCTTGCCCAATAAATCAGGCTTAGAAGCGCATTATAAATACACGTATCAATTTAGGAGAGAAGAAAATAACAACGTTAGAATCTTCCCAAGTATTGTAACGGAGATTGAAGCATAATTTTTAAATTAGTTCGAGCCGCTTTTTTATTAATTATTTGAGAGATGGTTTTATGTTTTTGTTCTTAGAGCTAACATAATTTTAAACTAGTTTTCAAGAAAAAAAATTTTTCTAAATACTGTTTTTTTATTAAAAAAACTGAAATACGTAAACGTAATTATAGGTTTCACACAATTGAATTGTTAATATTGGGCTTATTTTTTTAAATTTTGTAACTTTAACTACATTAAATTCGTGTCAGTTAAAAACCCTTATGTTGAAGAAACTATCACTTATTGTTATACTACTTGCAACTAACTATGTAATTGCTCAAACTTATTATTGGGTTGGTGGGTCAGGGAATTTAAATGATGGCGCACACTGGTCGTTAAAAAGCGGGGGAGCCCCTGCTAACATTAGTCCTTCAAATAATACAAATTTAGTTTTTGATGACAATGCAAGTAAAATTGATTTAGCTATTGATATTACTGGTCTAAATCACGTAAAATCAATAAAATTTATAAATAAGATCAATAATTACCGTCTTATTGGAAGTAATTTATCTGTTTTATATTGCAGAGAAGATTTTATTTTAAGTGAAAAAACTTTTTTTGAAGCAAACACCAAAATTATTTTTGAAGATGTAAATTCAATTTATCATACTGTGAATTTTTCAAAAAATACAATCGATGCAGATGTTTTATTTGAAGATGGAAATTGGGATTTACAATCTGTGAAAATTACAGATAATAAAGTATTAAAAATTAATAAAGGAAATTACAAAGTTAATGATGCGTCTATTATTGCCGGAAACTTTGAGGTTGCGACTGCCCATAAAGTTGTTTTCTTTTCTACTAGTAGTGTTTTTTATATAAAAAACAGAATTATTATAGGTGACCAAGTTACTTTTAACGCAACCGATTTAGTTTTAATCGCTCAAAAAAATAATCCGCTTTTGTATAAAATAGATTCTAATGTAAATTTTGGAACTAATTCAAAAGTAGTGGGAATAAATCCGACACCCCAAACTTGTGCAATTTCTTATTCCTTTACAAGCCCATCATGTAACGGATCTTGCGACGCATCAATTACAGTAAACTTTGATGCTGGTTGCACAACGGGTCCGTACGACATATTATTTAATAACAGCTCCGGGTGTTTTCCAAGTGGTGCCAATGGAGTTTTACCACCAACTTTTTCTTTAAATTCATTATGTTCTTGCGTTGGTCAGTTGGATGTTTTTGTTTTTGACGTTAACGGTTTAGTTGCAAACTTATCCAACTTGAGCACACCACAAGATCCGACCCCGGTTAATATGATTTTTTCCGGATTAAAGCAGCCTAAATGCTTTGGTAACTGTGATGGTTCTGTAAATATATTTACTACTGGTGGTGCACCTCCGTATCAGGTTACGATTCTTTCTTCCCCTTCAGGAGCAACTGTTTCAACATACTCAAATGTTCCTGCGCTATCAACTACTACTGTTTCTGGGTTATGCGCAGGTACATTTTCATTTATTGTTGCTGACAATAATAATTGTATTAAGTCATTTACCACAACAATGACTCAGCCAACTGCTGTTAATCCAAATGTTACCACAACACAAATTACATGTAATAGTGTTTGCAATGGTTCTGCGACAGCAACTCCTTCTGGAGGAACTGCAGGATATACCTATTCTTGGATTTCCGCATCTTCTACACCATCAACTTCAACTGCATCATCCATTGGTAATTTATGTCCTGGTGTTGTTACTATGACTGTTACTGATAGTAAAACGTGTACCGCAACTTTTTCTACAACAATTAGCCAACCACCGGCCATCACTTTAACAGTAACAAAAACAAATCTAATTTGTGGCGCTTTATGTGACGGAACAGCTTCGGTTACTGCAACAGGAGGATTAGGAGCGTTTACCTATTCGTGGTCGCCAACTGGAGGCAACACTGCATTAGCTTCAAATTTATGCGCAGGTATTTATACTTGCACAGTTTCAAATAATGGAAATTGTATTAAAACTGTTACTGTTGAAATAACCTCTCCTCCAACATTAACGGCTACTCCAACTCAAACAAATGTTATATGTAATGGTGTTTGTAGCGGTGCTATAAATTTAAATCCATCTGGTGGAACTGGAGCATTTTCTTATTTATGGTCGCCAATTGCTGTTCCATCCGGATCTTTAATTAGTAATTTATGTGCAGGCCCATATTCTTATACAGTTACTGATGCAGCTTTATGTAAATATACAAACAGCTTAACTGTTATTCAGCCTCCAGCCACAACGTTAACAGTAACAAAAACAGATGTAAATTGTAATGGATCTTGCAATGGCACGGCCAGCGCCATAATGCTTGGTGGTTTAGCGCCTTATTCATACACGTGGTCGCCAACTGTTCCTGCTATATTAGGTCAAGGAACACCAAATGCATCCGGCTTATGCCCTAACACCTATTCTTTAACTGCACAGGATGCAAATGGATGCGCCAAAACACAAACCTTTATTATTACACAACCTTTAACTATTACTTTAGGAGTAACAAGCGCATCTCTTTCGTGTAATGCGGTTTGCAGCGGTTCAATAAATTCTACACCTACTGGCGGACAAGGTCCTTACACCTTTACGCTTCAGTCTTCAAGCACTACGTTAACTTCAAATCCTCCATACACTAATTTATGTGCCGGCTCCTATACATTAACTGTCAAGGATGCGTTGGGCTGTTCAAAAACGCAAACTATTAATTTAGCTCAACCAAACCCCATTACATTAGCTTTAAATACTACAAGCATAAGCTGTTTTAATCAATGTAATGCTACTATTTCAACTGTTGTAAATGGAGGGACGCCAGGATATACTTTTGTTTGGAGTCCTGCAGGTAGCACAGGATCATCACTTATTAATCAATGTGCTGGCGTCCAATCTTCAACAGTAACCGACGCTCAAGGGTGTAAGGCATCTGCTACCGTTACAGTAGCTTCTGTAGCAGATTTAAGTATTAGTATTGTTCCAACAAATCCAAATTGTAATGGCCAATGCACGGGTATTTTAACCACTTCCGTTAGTGGCGGAACCCCAAACTATACCATCAGTTTAAATAATGGAAGTACAGGGAATATTATTTCTAATTTATGCCAAGGTAATTACACAACAACAGTAACAGACTTTAATGGCTGTATAAAAACTAAAACGATTGAAATAATTGCGCCACCGGCATTAACCTTAACAAAAACAAACGGTGCAACAACGTGTGCAGGTTCATGCAATGGTTCGGTTTCGGTTATTGCAAATGGAGGCACAGCGAGTTATTTTTATAATTGGAATTCAACGCCAACTCAAACAACTGCTGCAGCAAACAACCTATGCGCTGGAAATTATGTTGTGGTTGTTACTGATGCATTAGGTTGTATTGCAAATATTGCAGCAAGTGTTACTCAACCAACAGTTTTAACGGTATCAATTGGAAACGTGCAACCAAGTTGTAATGTTTGCATTGGTGAAGCAACTGCCACTGGTGCGGGTGGCACCCTACCATACACTTACTCATGGTTGCCTGGAGGTCAAAATTCAGCAACTGCAAATAATTTGTGCATTGGCGTTCAAACACTAACCTTGCAGGATAACGCAGGATGTGTTACAACACAAACGGTTCAAATTAATCAAACCGTTATAAGTTTAATTACTACTAGTGGAAGTACTTTATCATGTAACGGAGACTGTAATGCAATTGCAGCAGTAAATCCTTCAGGTGGAACAGGTGCTTATTCTTATACTTGGACTCCACCACCAGCAGGATCGCCAATACAAAACACTCAAACAGCAACAGGGTTATGTTCAGGTACGCATACTGTTATGGTTACTGATGCCGTTGGTTGTTCGAGCACAAATACCGTTACTTTTGTAAATCCGCCAGCTCTGTCATTAACAGTTAACAAAACGGATATAAATTGTAACGGAGTATGTAATGGCAATGCTAGCGCGGTTGCAGGAGGAGGAACTGGAGCGCTGAGTTACTTATGGCTTCCAGGAGGACAAACAACAGCAACAGTCTCAGGACTATGTGCAGGAGATTACACAGTAAAAGTCACCGACATTAATAATTGTTTTAAAACAGAAGTTATAACGATTATTCAAAATGATCTAATAACAGCAACATTTACCGCAAGTAATCCTGTAACATGTACTTCAACAGATGGATCAATTTCTGCAGTTATTAGTGGCGGATTACCTGGTTATACTTTTACTTGGTCGCCCGGTAATAGTAATGCAAATCCATTGCAAAATATTTCGTCAGGAGTTTATTCATTGAGCATTAGTGATGCAGCAGGTTGCACTCAAACAATTGTTGCAACATTAAATAATCCTACAGGGCCAACAGTAACGGTTGTTTCAAACTCTATAACTTGTTTTGGAAACTGCACCGGTGCAGCAACTCTCAATATTTCGGGTTCGCCGCCCTTTAATGTGGACGGAAATTTAATTGTAGGGAATATTTTCACACTATCAGGATTATGCTCTGGTATTACTACTCCAGTAATTACAGATGGAAATAGTTGTGTAACTAACCAAACTGTTAATATTATTGAACCATTGCAATTAGCTTCCACTGGCGTTGTAACAAACGACGCGTGTAATGCATCATGCACAGCGTCGATAAATCTTTCTCCTTCAGGCGGAACTTTACCTTATTCTTTTATTTGGTCTCCAGCAGGGGCGGGAGAGGATCCGATTAATTTATGTGCAGATAATTATACAGTAGATATTACTGATGGCAATGGTTGTGCAACTGCAAATTCATTTACAATAACTCAGCCCGCAGCGCTCGCGTTAACTTTCAATAAAAAAGATATTTTATGTAATGGCCAATGTTCGGGAGGAGTGAAAGCTGTTGTTGCTGGTGGAACTACTCCTTATACATATACTTGGACAGCAGCAGCACCTTTTGTTACTTCAAACATTGATACATTGGTTAATTTATGTTCTGGAATTTATTCAGTGTCTGTAAAAGATTTTAATGGCTGTGTAATTACAAATACAATCGATATTACGGAACCCACTTTATTAACATCATCTGTTACAGCTAATAATATTGTATGTAATGGTCAGTGTAATGGTTCTGCAGTTATAAATGCTAGTGGCGGTGCAATTCCTTACGCGTTTTCATACAATACAACTCCTGCTGCTGCAACACAAACAATTACTAATTTATGTGTTGGTGCATATGTAGGTACAGTAACCGATGCCAACGGTTGCGCTGTTTCGAATAATTTTGATATTGAAGAACCGTTACCGATTGTTGTAACTACTACGGTTAGTCAGCCATTATGCAATGGAGTTTGTAATGGAAGCGTTACAACTTCAGTAACTGGTGGCAACTCTAATTATACGTATAATTGGATTCCTAGCGGCGGAAATGCTTCTAATGCAATAGGATTATGTGCAGATAATTATTCGGTTATCGTAACAGATGATAATTTGTGTAATGGGCAAGCGCTAGTTCTATTAGTTGAACCAGCCTTGCTAATAGCTAATACCACTTTTACGAACCCGCTGTGTAACGCAGCATGCAACGGAATAGTTTCTGCTGACCCTATCGGTGGAACTGCGCCATTCTCTTATTCTTGGCAACTTCCGACGATTAATACAAATACAATTGTATCAAATTTATGTGCCGGAGATTACACACTTACTTTAACCGATGCTAATTTGTGCCAAGATGTTCAAGTAGTTACTTTGGTAGATCCTATTTCTATAACACTAAATCCAGCGGCTACTCCTGCTACATGTGGTTTTAATGATGGTTCTATTGATGCCGTGACTTCTGAAGGAACAGCGCCCTATACTTATAATTGGCTTAATCCTATACTTGTAGGCCAGTCCACTAATTCTGTAGTAACAGCTATTCCGGCCGGAACATACACTGTTATTGTAACTGATTTTGGTGGTTGCACAACAACAAGTGTTATTCCGTTGAGTAATTCAAACGGACCAAGTGGCGTAACAATTACAAGTACAATGGTAGCTTGTAACGGTCAATGTAATGGCGCCGCCGATATTTCGAATCCGTTAGGAGGAACGGCGCCCTATACATTAAGCTGGATAAACCCAAACTCAACAGCCACGTTAATTTCTAATTTATGTCCAGGTAATTATTTAGCACAAATAGCAGACTTTAATAATTGCTTGTTGTTTCAACCTCTCACAATTACAGAACCACAAGTAATTGATGATAATGAAGTAATTGTTAGTGCAAATTGTGCAGGAAATTGTAATGGTTCAATTGCGTTAAATCCTATTGGTGGAAATGCAGGAGCATATACTTTTTTATGGTCCTCTGCTGCAACAACAGGTACAATAACTAATTTATGCCCTGGTGTTTATACAGCAACAATAACAGATGTTTTAGGATGTTCTTTCAATGCTGATTATAATTTACCAAGTATTACAACCATTACAAGCAGCACCTTTGCAATAAATAATAACTGCTTCGGAGATTGTTCAGGCAGTTTGTTAGCCACAAACGTTGCAGGAGGTTTGCCTCCATATTCTTTTGCATGGAGCGATGGGCAGCCAACTGTGCAAGCAATTAGTTTATGCAATGGAGATTATTCAGTTACTATAACAGACGCTAATGGATGTTTTAATAATGTGCCTGCAAACATTTTATCTCCTGCCGAAATAACATTTACTCCAACCGTCACTCAACCAGCTTGTGGAGCTTGTGATGGATCAGCTATTATTAATCCAGTTGGTGGAACGCCCAATTATTTATATGTATGGAGCAACGGACAAGTAAATAACACTATTTCTAACTTATGTGCTGGAGTTTATGATGTTCAAATTACGGATCAAAATGGCTGCATTACTAATTCAAATGTCATTATAGATAATAGCTCAACCATTACCGGCGAGAATATTTCTATTCAAGATGTTTCTTGCTTAAGTACGTGCGATGGTTCGGTTACTGTAACTGCCATCGGTGGGACAGGGACAATAAGCTACAATTGGATTCATAATGGTTCAAATAGCCAAACATTAAATGGAGTTTGTGCAGGAACCTATTTTTGTAATATGATAGATGCAAATGGTTGTATAAGAACAGCAAGTGTTGAAGTTGGATCAACTACCAATTTTACAATAACTCCACAAATCACACAATCTTCTTGTACTGTTAATACTGGGTCTATTAATGTAAATGTAGTTGGAGGCACTAACTCTTATACTTATGCTTGGACGCCCGCTGCAGCTAGTACACCTTCATTAACAAATTTAGCGCCTGGTAATTATACATTAAGCGTTAGTGATGGAAATTGTGTTCAAACGGAAGTCTATTCAATCAACACTTTAAATGCTCCAATAATAAATACAACTATTACAGATATTTCTTGCGACGCAGTATGTGATGGAAGCATTGAAATAACTATTACTGGTGGCACGCCAACTTACAGCATTGCGTGGTCAACCGGAGCAACCACGTCAACCGTTAGTGCGTTATGCGCAGGCGTCTATTCATTATCGGTAGTTGACGCAGCAGGTTGCGTTGCCGTTGAGAATTATTCGTTAACTACAATTTCTCCTGTAGTGTTTAGTTTTCCTAATATAAATAATCCGTTATGTAATAATGATTGTAATGGCGAGATCACTACAATTCCTTCCGGCGGATTATTACCTTACACGTATTCATGGGCCGTTTCAACATCAACAACTTCTTTTGCAGACGATTTATGTTCTGGCAATTATTCAGTGTTTGTTAGTGATGCAAATGGTTGTGTTGCACAAGAGACATTTACATTGGCTAATCCGCCTTTATTAACATTTACACCCACAATCACCAACGCTACATGTAACACAGCTTTAGATGGCGCTATTACTACAACCGTTGCCGGTGGCAGTTCGCCATACATTTATTCGTGGCTGCCAGGTCCGGTTAGTACACCAAGCTTAACCAATGTAATTGCAGGCACATATACGCTAACATTAACGGATGTTTTTGGATGTACAATAGATTCCGTTTTACAGATAAATTCAACAATTATTGTAGATGCAATAACCGGCAACGATACGGTTTTATGTGAAAACAACACTGTTTTATTGAATGGAACTAATTCTATTGGTGGAACCGGAAATACTTATGAATGGTTTTTAAACCCATTAATTGCAGTCATTTCTAACTCAATAACCACAACCGTTGTCCCTGCTGTTGGTACAAATACATATGTACTAGTTGTTACAAATGGACCATGTGTTGATAGAGACACCATGTTTGTTACGTCTAACGCTTTGCCAATTGTGGATGCTGGCGTAACCATTAGTATTCCTATGTTTGCAACGGCTACAATTGGAGGTAATCCTACCAGTGCAACAGCAACAACATATAGTTGGTCGCCAGTTTTAGGACTTGATAATGCAAGTTCTGCAAACCCAACTTCTGCTACCACAGTAACTACTATATATACAGTTGCAGTAACAGACGCAAACGGTTGTTCAAATTCCGATTCTATCACTGTAAATATTTATCCTCAAATTATTATTCCTAACGGATTTTCTCCAAATGGAGATGGAAAAAATGACACTTGGATAATTGATTATATTTTACAATTTCCTGACATTGAGGTTGAGGTTTACAATCGTTGGGGGGAGCAATTATTTTATTCGAAAGGATATTCAGTGCCGTTTAATGGACAGTATAACGGCAAAGACTTGCCAGTTGGAACGTATTATTATGTGATTAAATTAAATCATCCTGAATATCCTGAACCATATACAAGTCCACTAACCATATTTAGATAATAATGAAAAATAGTTTTTATATAGCGGTTTTCGTGTTGTTGGTGCAATGTATCAAAGCGCAACAATTGCCTCAATATACGCAGTACATGCTTAATGATTTAGCAATTAATGCAGCAGTTGCAGGAAAAGACAATTTTGCAGATGTTCGTTCCAACAACAGGTATCAGTGGTCGGGCTTGACTGACGCTCCGCGAACATATATGCTAACTTTACATAGCCCATTAAAAAATAGAAACATGGGTTTAGGGACACAAATTTATACTGATATTGTTGGGCCCACAAGACGAATTGGAATTAGTTTAGCATATGCATATCACATTAAAATTGCAGAAAAAACAAAATTAGCGATGGGTATTAGCGCTGGGATACAACAATGGGGTATTGATGGGCATAAATTAATTTTGCACGATGCAGGCGATGATAATCTGTTAACCCAATATCAAACAAAAACAGTTCCTGATTTTGGAGCTGGGTTATACGTATATAATATAAAATGGTACATTGGATTAAGCGCACCGCAATTATACCAAAGCCCTATAAAATTATATAATGGAGGAGATAATAAAGGCACGCTTGTAAGACATTTTATATTGAATGGAGCATATAAATTTGATGTTAGTTCTGATTTTAAAATTGAACCATCTTTTTTAATTAAATATGCAAACCCTGCGCCACTAGAAATTGATTTTGGCGCCCGTGTTATTTATCAAGAACAGGTTTGGTTAGGGGTTG
>JBIKOX010000138.1:0-8204 GCA_044357775.1 Bacteroidia bacterium
GTTTGGTAATAGTTGAAGAAGCTTGGCCATTGGCAAGTATCTCAGGTGAAATTGCTTTTAGAGTTCAGAAAGATGCTTTTGATTATTTAGACGCTCCAATTCGTCGTATTACTGCTGCTGACGTTCCGCTACCTTATGCGCCAACTTTAATTGAGGCTTCATTACCAAATGTAAGTCGCACTATAAAAGCGGTTAAGGATGTTATGTACGCTACAAAATAACTTTCCTAATTGTACAAGTCATATTTAAATTTTGATATTTCTAATTTATTTGAGAATCATAAATTAGATGTAAGGTAAACTATCTTGGACTGTTTTTTGATTACTTCAAAATTCTAAATTCATTTGGTAAATAATTATTTAGTCGGTTTCCTAAATGTTTGATCCATCCAATTCCAAAAGAATTAAAGGTTATTAAACTCCAACCTTTTTGGCCATCTATAATTTGTAATTCTTTTTTTAAAAACTGAATAGATTGTTCCTCTGTGCAATCAATGGTTTGAATATGCTTTGATTTATGAATACTTAAAGCTAAATCATGATGCGGAATAACGTCTTCTTTTATTAAACTGCCAATAGTTGTACCTACCTTTTTTAAATATAATTTAGGGTATCTATTAATAAAATCTAAAACAGTTTGATTGGTTAATAAGTAATCATCTTTAAATTTTGTAATAACATGTGCGTTTAAATTATCAATCCAATTTGCAAATAATTCTTTTTCTTTTGATTTAATTGGTGAAAAAGATTCTGTTTTATATTTTCTGTATTGTCGGTGATCATCTAGTGATCCTGGTTTTTTAAATACGGCACAAAAAAATCCTTCAGATTTAGTTTTATCTGGATAAAAGCGATAGCCAAATGCTTGATGTTTTTCGCTCTGAGTTTCTACAATGCCCCACGTTTTTTGTGTTGGTATTTCAACGGAGGTTAACACAAATTCAGTCATGAGCCAATCAGCAATATCTTCATTTTCTTGCTGAGAGTAAGAACAGGTTGAGTATACTAAAGTTCCGCCTTGTTTTAAACTTCCTATAACATCTGATAAAATACGTTTTTGACGTTGGCTGCATAAATTCACATTATCTAAACTCCACTCATCAACTGCATCATGTTGTTTTCTAAATAAACCTGAGCCACTGCACGGTGCATCAACTAAAATAATATCAAACACATTTTCCATTTCCGAATATGAACTTGGATCATTATTAGTAACTACAACATTGCTAGTTCCCCACTTACTTATGTTTTGCTCTAACACATCAGCTCGTTGTTTAACCACTTCATTGGCTATTAATGCACTTTCGTTATTTAATAGTGAATTTAGTAAAGTGCTTTTTCCACCTGGCGATGCACACACATCAAATGCTAATAAGGTTGCATCAAAATCAATACACGATTTTAAGGCATGTTCAATAAACATCGACCCTGCCTCTTGTACATAATAACAACCAGACTGAAATAAAACATCGTATGTAAAATTAGGACGTTCATTTAAGTAAAAACCTTTATCACACCATTGAACTTGGCTATCCAAATTAAAATTAAGTGTTGTTGTTTTAAATGGATTGATGCGAATACTTGTTAGTGAGTTTTTTTGATGGGCCTCTAAAAATGCTTGCTCATCAAAAGCAGTGCAGCAAGAAACGGATTGTATAAATTGGGTAGGTAATTGTAACATAATTGTGAATCAAATATAAAGAAATATTACTTTTGTTTGTGTTCGAAAAAAACCCAGCAATTAAAATAACAGATCCTCACTTAGCATTGATTAAAATGCAGAGTTGGTGCGCATACCAGGAGCGTTGCCAGCAAGATGCTCGTACTAAATTATATGAATTGGGTTTATGGTCCGATGCCGTGGAAAATATTATTGTGAAATTAATTGAAGATAATTTTTTAAATGAAGAACGCTTTGCAACTGCTTTTGCAAGAGGAAAATTTACTATTAAAAAATGGGGACGCATTAAAATTAAGCAAGAGTTAAAACAAAAACGTGTTGGCGACTATTGTTTAAAAAAAGCCATGCAACAAATTGATGAAACGGAATACATGGCTACCTTAAAAAAATTAATTGACAGTAAACGCAAATTGATTAAAGAAAAAAGTCCCATTAAATTAAACTACAAGTTAATGAATTATGTTTTATCAAAGGGCTACGAAAAAGATTTGGTATTTGATATTTTGAATAATAAGGAGGATTAATAGAACGCAGATGACGCGGATTATTAAGATTAAAAATGATTTTTTAAATATTAGTTAATGCCAATTTTTAAAATAATAGAACGCAGAAAACGCGGATTATTAAGATTAAAAATGATTTTTTAAATATTAGTTAACTGTAATATGTTTTAAATAATAGAACTCAGAAAACGCTGATTATTAAGATTAAACATGATTTTTAAATATTAGCTAACTGTAATATGTTTTAAATAATAGAACGCAGATGACGCTGATTATTAAGATTAAAAATGATTTTTAAAGATTAGTTTTTTGTGAGAGAGGCACTCCGTTTAAACAATTAGGAAAGAGGTTTTATGAATTTACGTTTAACTTGCGTGAAGGATTGAAGTGTAAATCCTTTTTGTGTTCCTTTACAAAAAGATTGCAACGAAAAGCCTGATCCGCCAGCTGGCGGACAAGCCTCTTTGCGCCGGCACGCCAAAAAACTAAATAAATAATTCACTAGCAATTTTGTCAGCAAATAATTTTCCTTTTTCGGTTAAAGTATACGTTGTATTGTTTATAACAACGGTTTCTTGTTTAATGTATTTTTCTATTTGATTTAAATAGTGTTTTACAAATTCAGTATTAAAATTTGCGCTCAGGTAATTTAAATCAATACCCCAAATAGTTCTTAGTGACGTTAAAATATATTCGTTAAAGCGTTCGTTTTCGGTAAGTATTTCTTTTTCAAAATAGCTTTCGTTTTTTTCTGAAATTTGTTTTATATAGTTATTATTATTTGACACATTCCATTGCCTTGATACTCCATCAAATGAATGGGCAGATGGACCAAGGCCTAAATAGTGTTCACCTTTCCAGTAGTTAGAGTTGTGCAAACTAAAAAAACCTTCCTTGCCAAAATTGGATATTTCGTAATGAATAAAATTATTTTTCTCTAAGCGATTAATCATTTCTAAAAATAGTTCCGAACTTTTTTCATCATCAATAGCTACTTCTTTTTTGAGTTTAAAGTCGTGACCTAGTTTTGTTTTTTCTTCGATAGTTAAATTGTAACTCGAAATATGTTTCACATCTAAAGCAATTGCTTTATCAAGTGTTTTTTTCCAGTTTGCTAAATTCGAAAATTTAGAACCATAAATTAAATCAATGGTAATATTTTCAAAACCTCTGTCTTGTGCTCTTTTTACCGATGATTCACTTTCTTTGGCAGTGTGCGCTCTGTTCATCCAAATTAGTTCTTCGTCATCAAAACTTTGCAAGCCAATACTTAATCTATTTACTTCTAAACGTTTTAATTCTTTTAGCTTTTCATCTGTTAAATCATCAGGGTTGCATTCTAAAGTAATTTCAACATCCTTTGAAACGTGATACAATTTGTATATTTTTTCTAATATCAAAAACGTTTCTTTTTCGGAAAGCAAACTCGGCGTGCCACCCCCAAAATAAATGGATTCGATTTTTTTGTTTGCTAAGTAGTTTATCCTCTCATCAATTTCTGAAAGAATACTATTTACTAATAATCCTTTATTTTGTAACGACGTTGAAAAATGAAAGTCACAATAGTTACAAGCCTTTTTGCAAAATGGAATGTGAATGTATATTCCACTCATAATTTAAATAAATTGAAATTAATTTGCATATAATGGTATCTCAAACATCAAACATAATATATTTAACTGATAAATAAACTTGCCGGTTAATTTACTCAAATAGTTCCCCTATTGAAAGATTCCAATCAATTGGATTAAGTTGGTGTGATTTTAAATATTCATTAGTTTTTGAAAAATTCTTACATCCAAAAAATGCACCTCGTGCCAATGGAGATGGATGAGCAGCCTCTAATACTAAGTGCTTTTGAGCATTGATTAAATTGTGTTTATTTTTTGCGTAATTGCCCCATAATAAAAACACACAATTTTGTTTTTCATCGGATATTAATTTTATGATAGTGTCAGTAAATGTTTCCCAACCTTTGTTTTGATGGCTTCCCGGTTTACCAGATTGAACTGTTAAAGTTGCATTTAGCAGCAGAACTCCCTGAGTAGCCCAACTGGTTAAATTACCATGATTAGGTAGTTTACAGCCAATATCAGAATGTAATTCTTTGAAAATATTTTTTAAGGATGGTGGTGTTTTTATTCCGTGGTTTACTGAAAAACTTAATCCATGAGCTTGATGCGCCCCGTGATATGGGTCTTGTCCAATTATTACTACTTTCAAGTTTTCAAAAGATGTCCATTTTAAAGCATTGTAAACATCATCCTCTTTAGGATAAATAATAAATTCGTTTCTTTCCTTTTTTATAAATGAATTTAGAATTTGAAAATAAGGTTTTTCAAATTCTTCTTTCAATTTATCATCCCATGAATTGTTAAACAATGAACTTGTCATTAATAAGTTGTTTACAAAAACATAGCATTTAATTTATGTTTTTTTTATTCTGTACTAAATTAATATATATTTGTTTATTATATTTAGCAAAAATTTATTTATGAAAAAATTAGCTTTCTTTTCCGCTTTGTTATTTGTATTTTGTGTTATAGTATCTTCATGCAAATCACGTGAGAAGTGTCCTGCTTACACTAAAGCTAATACAACCGTAACGTTAAAAAAATCTGTATAATTTATGCTTTGGCATAAACTTACAGATATTAATCAGTTAACTGATATAAAAAATGGCTCATTGGAAAGTTCCAGCCCTGATTTTGCTGTACTGATATTTAAGCACAGTACAAGATGTTCTATAAGTTCAATGGCTTTAAATCGTTTGGAGTCAAAATGGGTTGACAATAAAAATCTTCCTGCATATTACTTAGATTTATTGAATTATCGGCAGATTTCGAACGAAATAGCTGATTTATTTTCGGTAGAACATGCTTCCCCTCAAGTTCTTTTAATTAAGAATGGTTCATGTATTTATCACGCTTCACATACCAATATTTCCGCTGCGGATATTTTAGAAGCTACGAGTTCATAGAACGCAGATACCGCTGATTATTTATGATTTGATTTTGATTAAATACATTTTATTCTTTTTTTCTTAAAAATCATAACCATCTGCGTTATCAGCCTTCCATTAAAAAAATAAACATTACCAAAGAAATTCAATCACTTGTTTTAAATCGGGATGCAAGCTTTTTGCAACTGGACAAGTTAACGCTGAATGTTCGTATATTTTTTTTTCTTTATCGGTATAGTCCTTTTTTGGAAAAGTTATTTTAATGTGAATTTCGCCTATTCGTCTTGGTTCAGCATGCATGATTTTAATCACTTCGGCAGTTGCTCCATCAATGTTTTTAATACCTTCTTTCATAGCCGCAATGCCCATAATTGATATCATGCAGCTTGCCAATGCGGTTGCTACTAAATCTGTAGGCGAAAACATTTCTCCTTTTCCATGGTTGTCTTTTGGCGCATCGGTGTAAATTGTAGTATTTGATTGCGTGTGCGATGCTTCTGTTCTTAATTCTCCTAAATAGGTTATCGTACTTGTTGTCATAAAATGATTATTTACTCCAAATATAATAAAGCATTAGGTATTTAGTTACCTAATTATTAACTACTTTTGTTGCTTAATTATGAGGATTTTTTCTTTTAGTATATTTTTAGTGTTTTTTGCTAGTTTATGCTTTTCACAAAGTACGATGCAAGCTATTGAAAGCGGGCAAGATCCAAATGTATTATATCGCAACGAAATGTCTTTTGGAGGATTTATTCATAGCCGGGGTTTTGGTGCAAATTTTATGAGAGCGAAGCATGTTACTGGTACTCGTAAACAATTGTTAGAAATTCAACTTTTAAATTTAAAACATCCTAAAGAAATCAGAGTTTCTAATAGCACAGATAACTCTAAAAGATTTATTTATGGTAAATTAAATAGTATTTTATTGCTAAGGGCTGGGATGGGTTATCAAACTACTTTATTTAAAAGAGCCGATAGAAAATCAGTTGAAATTAGAACTTCATATTATATTGGAGGTAACGTCACTTTTGCTAAGCCAAATTATATATTAGTATATCGCGCTAACAATAACGGAATAAAATATCAAGAGTCTGTAAGGTACAATCCCGAAATCCAAACAATTGATAGTATTTCAGGCAGAGGACCTTTGGTGGATGGTTTGGCTGAACTAAAAATTTACCCCGCACTTTATGCCAAAATAAATTTAAGTTTTGAATACGCGCCATATTCAAATAAAGTAAAAGCAATAGAAACCGGAATTATATTTGATTATTACCCAAAAGCCCTGCCTATTATGGCTAATAATCCTGCCGAAAATTTTATTGTAACTTTATATGTAGGATTTGTATTTGGTAAAAAATGGTTTTAAAAAATGGAAAATACTACTGAAAATACACTTATAGAAAGAGCTCGTAAACCAGACTGGTTAAGAGTAAAATTACCTATTGGAGAAGAGTATTTAAAAGTTAGAAATATAGTAGCAACTCATAAATTGCATACTATTTGCGAAAGTGGCAATTGCCCCAATATGGGTGAATGTTGGGGAGCAGGTACTGCAACTTTTATGATTCTTGGAAACATTTGCACTCGCTCTTGTGGGTTTTGTGCTGTAGCCACGGGTAAACCAAAAGCAGCCGATTGGGATGAGCCAAAACGTGTTGCAAACTCTGTAAAATTGATGGGAGTAAAACATTGCGTTATAACTTCTGTAGATAGAGATGATTTAAAAGACGGCGGTTCTATTATTTGGGCCGAAACAATTAAAGCTATTAGAGAAATTAGTCCTGAAACAAAATTTGAATGTTTAATTCCTGATTTTGCAGGTAAGTGGGAAAATTTACAACGTATTATTGATGTAAAACCTGATATCGTTTCGCATAATATTGAAACTGTTAGAAGGTTAACAGCTCAAGTTCGTATTCAAGCCAAATACGATAGAAGTATGGAAGTACTGAAACGTTTGCATGAGGCGGGCGTGAGAACAAAATGTGGTTTAATGGTTGGATTAGGTGAAACTGAAGATGAGGTATTAGAAACAATTAATGACTTGTCGGCCGTGCATTGCGACGTTATGACCATTGGTCAGTACTTACAACCAACACCAAAACATTTGCCGGTTGCAAGATACGTGCATCCCGATGAATTTAAAAAATGGGGAGAGGTTGCATTATCCAAAGGATTTAGATATGTAGAGAGTGGCGCACTAGTTCGTTCATCATATCATGCCGAAAAACATGTTTTTTAATTTTTTGATCTTCTAAGTAAACAATTTTCTAAATTAAACGCATGAACTCTCTTTTTTCTATTCTCTTAAAAAACCTAATCCTTTTAGCGCTTATCGCTATAAGTTTAGTATTTATATTTACTCACTATATTGGATTTAAAGAAGTGCGCTATATTTTTTTGGGAATGGGATTACTTTATGTGCTATCTTCTTGTTATGAAGCCTACACACTTTCTCAGGTAAAAAAAGGAACTCAAAAATTCATTTATTTTACGGATGGATTTGTAGCTAAACGCATCATTAAAGTTATCTCTTTTATATGCATCGGAGTTTTGTTGTATTATTCGGGAAGAAGCATTATTAAATACATGTCGTTTTTATGTTTCTTAATTGCCTTAACAGAAATTATTGTAACGATTTGGAGGTATCTAAAAAACCTTTGCTTTGTGGCTTTAGAAGATGACCAACTAATATTATCTACTAATAAAATTAATATAACGAGTGCTAAAGAGATTGAGAAAATCGAATCCAGACATGGATTATTGTATTTCATAAACTACAATAAAAAAGCAATAACACTTAGAACAGATATGATGATTGAAAACTCCGAATTTAAATTAGCTTTAGATGCTTGGATTAATAAAAATAATTTAACTGAAAAAGTCGTCAAAAATTAATTAATTTAAAATGTAGTTAAACAAATAAGCAAAATTTTTCTGTTTATTATTTGAAACAATAATTTGAATTTATAACTAGCATTATTTTTAAAAATGAGCAAATTGAAAAATCGTAAAGCAGTAATTTTAATTATTTTATTGGCCACAATTTCCTT
>JBIKOX010000179.1:0-6033 GCA_044357775.1 Bacteroidia bacterium
CATTTCTCAAACTACCGAAGACATATCTATTTCGTTTGTAAAACAATTAGAGCGTCAGCAGTTTGACAGTTGCTATCGAATGTTTGACACTGTTATGGCTAGTAAATTTAGTGCAAGTATGCTTGAGGGAATGTGGCAGAGTATTCCTAAATACATGGGTGATTACAAATCGTATTCAACTGTTTCTTCTGAGAAAAAAGATACGTTAGATCTAGTTTATGTTCGCTGTGAATTTGAGAAAACAAAAATGGACTTACAGTTTGCATTTAATCAATCAAAAAAAATTGTGGGGATGTATTTTGTGCCACCAAAAAGTAAAGCAGCTTATGCATATCCTGAATACTCGTTACCACATAAATTTTATGAAACAAAAATTACTTTAAAAAGTGGTATTTATAATTTGCCTGGTATATTGTGCGTTCCCAATAATATAAAAAATCCTCCAGTTGCCATTTTGCTTGCAGGTTCGGGACCAAACGATAAAGATGAAACAATAGGTGCTAATAAAGCATTGAAGGATATTGCATTAGGTTTAGCTTCCAACGGAATTGCATCCTACAGATATGACAAACGTACTTTAGTTTATGGCAAGGTTATGAGCGAAAAATTGGAGGAATTTGACTTATACGATGAAGTTATTGAAGATGCCATTAGTGCAATTAAAATGATAACAAAGCTTCCTGATTTTAAAGCATCCAAAGTATATATAATTGGACACAGTCTTGGTGCCATGTGCGCCCCATTAATTGCAAGTAAATCTAAAAAAGTTAGCGGCATTGTTTTATTGGCAGGAAACGCACGGCCTTTAGAAGATGTCGTATTAGATCAGTATAATTATATTTTTGGGTTAGATAGTTTGGACGATTCAGAGGAAAAAGAGATTTTGGAATTCCGTAAAAAAATGCAAATTGTAAAAAACCCTAAACTATTAAAAATAGCCAAGATGCAAGATTTACCTTTAAATGGAACTTCAAAATATTGGCAATCTTTAGTAAAGTACAATCAAGTTCAAGTAGCAAAAAAATTAAGGCAACCTATTTTAGTATTGCAAGGAGAAAGGGATTATCAAGTAACAATGATAGATTATAATTTATGGAAACAGAATTTAGGAGATAATGCTAAAAATAAGTTTATTTCGTATCCAGCATTAAATCATTTGCTTATGAAAGGAGAAGGCAAATCTACTCCGCAAGAATATGAGGTACAGGGCAATGTGGATGAGAAGATTATTTTAGATATTAGCACTTGGATTAAGGGAAAATAAATTACAATTCTTTTTCACCATAATAATGGATTTGGTAATTATACCATTAGCTCATCTAAAATAGAGTAAAAAAACATTAAGGCTTGTTTGTCAGTTCGAGCGCAGTCGAGAACAAAAAAACTAAACTACAAAAGCTAATGGTATTACTGCCAAATAACAAATATGGCGGCTCAATTAACCACTTATCAAATAATAGCTGCCACTTATTAAGTCCTATAAACTCGTTTCAAATTCTTGGATTAATTTTACAGCACGTTCTTTATCATGTATTTTGTTTAGTTTGAAACAAAAATTAGGCTGCAGTGCGTTTTTCGGGGATGTGCATTGCAGCCTTTTTTGTTTTATTTAAAAATGTAACTTTAAATTAGTTTACTAGACGGTATCAATTTGCATGACATTGATTTTGGCAAAATAATAAATTAAGCCATAATAATAAATCACTAAAATTTACTGATATTTGCAACTGATTTAAATACATGCTGTTTATTGAAACGCAATTTGAATGTTTAAACTTGTTATAGGATTTTTTACTAAATACTTGCAAATAATTGCAACTAAATAAATTATTTAAACGAATGAAAAAGCCTAGTTACGAAGAAATATATATGGAACTTGCAGAAAAACTAGCTTTACGTTCACATTGTGTGAAAGCGCAAGTAGGAGCAGTTTTAACAAAAGATACGCGAATTGTGTCACTTGGATATAATGGGCCTCCTGCTGGAACTCATAATTGTGATATTGAATGGCCAAACCAAGGTTGCCCAACTGATAGTAAGGGAAGTTGCTCATTAGCACTTCATGCCGAGCAAAATGCTATACTTTATGCGGTAAAAAATAACACCTCAATAGAAGGCTCTACCTTATATGTTACTCTGTCGCCTTGCATCGCTTGTGCCAGGGTTATTTTTTCGATGGGAATTAAACGAGTTTATTTTAAAAACAGTTATGCTGAATATAAAAAAATTCCGTCGGATGAAGGAGTAGATTTTTTAAGAAAATTTGGCGTAGAAGTAATCAGATATAATGCATAGTACAAGCGTTCGGAACGTTATATTATTAATGAAAATCAATTAGGATGACTAGAGTAATCTTATTTTTTTTAATTTCTTTGTTTTCACATAACTTTTACTATGCGCAGGAAAGCGATGGCAAACCTGTTCCCAAAAAAGATCAATCTTTAAAAAGTAAGCGAAAGTTAAGAAAAGCTGATAGAAAGAAATGGAATGAAGATAGAAGAAATAAAAGAGCCGAAGAGAAAAAAATACGAGATCATCATAAACGAATTCAAACAAAATCAGTTAGAAAACGTATGAAAAGAAATAAAGGAAAAGCAATGAGAAATAATACTCATCAGCGTGAGCCTTTTTTTCAGCGCTTGTTTCAGCAAAAGCGAGGAAAGTCATCAAAAAACGCAAAAGAAAAATCCTCCAAAGGCCAGCAATAGCAAGAAAATCAAATGATTTTAACCAACTTAAAGTTAAATTTCATGTTTTATTCTAAAGTTAAATACCACTTATTTGGTAAAACCTACCACTTATCAAAACTATAATTCCAATTGAGAGAACTTTAAAGATTCTTGTTAACTTAATACTAGCTTCGTGTTAATTCTTGTTAACTTTAATACCCTTTAACACTAAAAATTTGCAAAATAACAGTCGCATAATCAGTAGATTATAAAAAATCAGTAGAAAAATTTGCACTAGTTGTGTATGATTTATATATTTATCAACTTGTAAAAATCGAATGTAACTAAAAACTATCAATATGTTAAGAAAAATTTACCTTTCAATCGTAACACTTTTATTAGTTGGCACCTCTTTAAATGCCCAAAATGGTGGCGGAGCCATTAAAGTTTTATTAAAAGATAAAACAAATGGTGAAACAATTCCGTTTGCGAATGTTGTAGCCTATCAAGGTGGTGTGCAAGTAGGAGTTGGAACAACTGATATGGATGGGTACGCAACTATTAAGCCATTAGCACCAGGTAAATACGATGTAAAAGGTGTTTATGTTGGTTACCAAGCCCAAGAAATAAAAGGAATTGTTGTGGGAGAGTCTAAAACTGCCTATGTAACAATTGAGTTATCAAATGGTGAGGGTGTGCGCTTAGATGAGGTAGAAGTTATTGCTTACCAAGAACCTTTAATTGATGGAGATATGAAATCTGGTGGTACTGTAACACGAGAAGAATATCAAAATATGGCTACAAAAAATATCAATTCAGTAGCAGCAACAACAGCTGGCGTTTATCAAGCAGATGAAGGTGGAGCTTTAAATGTTAGAGGAGGTAGATCTAATTCTACAATTTATTTTGTTGATGGTGTAAAAGTTATTGGAGGACTAGGCGTTCCTCAGCAAGGTGTGGAGCAATTAAACGTAATTACTGGTGGTGTGCCAGCTCAGTATGGAGATGCTACTTCTGGTATTATTTCTGTTACTACGCGTGGTCCTCAAAGTAAATTTTTTGGTGGAGTGGAGTTAATTTCTTCTCAATTAACAGATAAGTATGGTTATAATTCGTTAGGTTTTTCTGTAGGTGGACCTATTTATCAAAAAAGAGATTCTACGGGACAAAAAAAGCCAGTGATTGGATTCTTCTTATCAGGTCAAGGAACTTATGAAAAAGAGCCAGATCCTTCGTATGTTAAATTATGGAAGCTGAACGATGAAAAATTAACTGACTTAGAAAAAACCCCATTGCGTGTTGTAACTATTGGAGCTGAAGATAAATTTTATCGTGAATTAGATTACGTTACTAAAGCTGATATGAGTCAAATTAGTGTTCGTCAAAATGTTGCTAATCGCTCGGTGCAGTTAAATGGTAAATTAGATTTTAAATTAGCACCAAACACTAACTTAACTGTTGGTGGAGCATTTGATTATTTTAATAAGCATGATTTTATATATAATTATTCCTTATTTAATTCTCAAAACAATCCTCAAACTATTGAATCCACTTGGAGAACTTATGCAAGAATAAATCAAAAATTTGGTACAAATCAAACTGGAATAGAAAAAGAAAAATCGCAGTCTTTAATATCTAATGCTTATTTTACTTTTTTAGCTAGTTATGAGAAAAAGAAATCTAAAACACAAGATGATACGCATAAGGACAAAATTTTTAATTATGGATATCAAGGAAAGTATAATTTTACAGTAGATACAACTTCAAATTATCAAATAAAATATGATGAATTGAGCAATCAATTGTATTTAGATTATCAGGGACCAACACGAGGACCTGTTTCTTATGAAAGAAGCGAGTTAAATCCTACTACCGCAAATTATTCATCCCAGGTATTTAATTTTAAAGGAACTGAAGAGTCAATTCAAGCTGCTCAAGGCGATTATGCCTTCGTAAATGGTGATAGGCCACAAGGTATTAATAGTTTATTTTCTTCAACTGGACGACAATATAATGGATATGTAATTAGTGAATCAACTCAATTGCGTTTTGCTTCAAGTTTTTCTGCTGATTTTAAAAATCATGCAGTTATGGTAGGTGTTGAATATGATCAACGTAATCAAAGCGGTTATACAGTTAATCCAATTGGTTTATGGGAGCGTATGAGAAATTTAACAAATTCTCATTTGCAAACATTCGATACAGCTAATCCTATTCTTATCGCTGGAACGGGTGGAAATTTAGATCAACGCTATTATAGATATATTTATAATGCTTCGCTTCAAAACCAAATTGACAAATCGTTAAGAGAATCTTTAGGTTTATCTGCAGATAATCAAACAATAATCAATACAGATGCTTTTTCGCCTGATGATTTAAAATTAGATATGTTTAGTGCCCAAGATTTATTACAAAGTGGGCAAGGTGCCTTAGTTGACTATTATGGTTATGATTACTTAGGTAATAAGGATAAAAACTCAACAAATATTGATAAGTTCATAAATAATAAAGATAAAAACGGAAATCAAACTTTAAATGTTGGAGCCTACAAGCCAATTTATGTTTCTGGTTATATACAAGATAAATTTGATTTTAAGGACATTAAGTTTAATGTCGGTGTTCGTATTGATCGTTTTGATGCCAATCAAAAAGTATTAAAGGATCCTTATTTATTTCAAGAAGCTTATACCGCTGGCGAAAAATCTGAGTCAAAACCTGAAAACATTAAAGAGGATTATGTTGTGTACGTTGATAACGTAAGAGCAACTAATCCTGCCATAGTTGGTTATAGATACTATGATGAAAAAACAAATACAAACACGTGGTATAATAGTGAAGGTAAAGAAGTGTCTGACCCTAAATTATTAGCAGTGGATGGTAAATTGAATCCTTGGCTTAAAGATGCTGATTTTGCTGATAAAAATGCATTTAGTACAACTGCTTTTAAAGATTATGAACCGCAAATTAATGTGATGCCTCGTGTGGCTTTTTCATTCCCAATTTCCGATGTTGCTAATTTCTTTGCGCATTACGATGTTTTAACGCAGCGTCCTCAAGATGGGTTGATGAGATTTGATCCAAAAGATTATTACTTCATTAATAGCACATCTAGTGCCCCATTTATTACTAATTCAAATTTGAAGCCCGAAAAAACAATTGATTATGAAATTGGATACAATCAGGTTTTAAATCAAAAGAAAAATGCAGCAATAAAAATTACAGCATTTTATCGTGAATTAAGAAATCAAATTTCATTAGTATCCCTATCAAATGCATATCCAAAAACTTATCGAACATACACTAATAAAGATTTTGGTACAGTAAAGGGTGTAAGCGCCGAATTTGATTTACGCAGAACGGGAGG
>JBIKOX010000235.1:0-3951 GCA_044357775.1 Bacteroidia bacterium
TTACCAAAGAGTGTTTTACGTATATTGCGGCTCTATTTAAAAAGGATTAAACCCCTGTAAATAAAGGATAAGGGGACTTTTCATTTTTTAAAAAAGTAAAAAACAAATTCTATATGGATTTAGAAAATAAAGTAAATACAGCAACCCGTTTCAATACTAAATTTTGGCTGCGATTTTCTGTTATAAACTTATTAATCGTTGCTTTATTGGGTGTATTAATGCGATACAAAATTGGATTTGCTTTTCCTTACTTCAATCAAAAATATCTGCAAGAATCTCATTCTAGCCAATTTCTTAAAAACCAAAACAATAGATGGTTATTTTAAAAATTACAAAATAATATTGATTGCTAATCTCATTTGTGGTTATGGCATGCTGCTTTCTTTTATCTTTCAAGGGTATTCCTTACTTTCAATCCTATTATCTTCAAGCACCATAATTATAGCCTGCTTATTTGCCTATTTCTTTATAAAAGATTTAAATAAACTAACAGAAAAACAATACAGCGCAGCGTGGTTTAAAGCCGCCCTTTGGTTCAATATTATTTCATCTGTAGGAACATTTTACCTGGTTCAAATGCTGGTCACCCGAAATTTTAATGAACATTGGTATCTGGCTTCTATTTATTTTTTCTTGCATTTTCAGTACAATGGATTTTTTATATTTACCTGTATGGGTATTGTTTACAGTCAAATTCAGAATATACTACCAAGTTTTAAACCCAATAATCTAATTTTCAACCTCTTCTTTATCTCATTTATTCCGGCATACTTTTTATCTGTTCTTTGGGCAAAAATCCCAATATGGCTTTATGGTATTGTGATAATTGCAGCCTTCATGCAACTATTTGCTTGGATTAAATTTTTAATTCAGATTAAAAACAGTTTGGCATCCAAAACAAACCTTACCAAATTTTCTGAGTACTTATTTTTGTTTGTTGCAGCAGCGTTTTCAATAAAATTGGTATTACAACTTAGCTCCACTATTCCTATGGTAAGCACCTTGACTTTTGGTTTCAGATCCATTGTAATTGCCTATCTTCATTTAATCTTATTAGCCGTAATTTCGGTATTCTTGCTAAATTACATTTATTCATTTCAACTCATTAATAATACCAAACTTACAATAATAGGTTTAACACTATTTGCCATTGGTGTTTTCCTAAATGAATTGGTATTGGCTGTTCAAGGAATTGCATCTTTCAGCTATATTCCTATTCCGATGGCTAATGAAACCCTATTTTTTGTTTCACTACTTTTGGTAGTATCTTTAATACTTCTCGTATTTTCTCAACGAAAGGCTTTTACAAAAAATAAACTAACTCAAAAAGAAACTGATTAATCCCTAAAATCAGGCAAGTTATTTATAGTCAAAAAAAATTACTTTTGAAATCTTATGGCTCGAACAGAAAATTTCAGAGAGGATAGAAACATTGCCTTTTTTACTGGTAAAAAATTAAAATTAGAGGACTTAAAAACCAATTATTCAGCGGGATATAAAACAGAAACAGCGGCAGAACAAAAACTGAAGGCAGATATTGAAAAACTTTCCAATCTTCAAGAAAAACTATATGCCAGCGACAAACATTCCATACTTATTATTTTTCAAGCTATGGATGCTGCCGGTAAAGATAGCACTATTGAGCATGTATTAAAGGGAATTAATCCCCAAGGATGCCATATTACGAGTTTTAAAAGACCATCCGACAAAGAATTGAGTCACGATTTTTTATGGAGAACAAATTTGGCTTTGCCCGAAAGAGGTATGATTGGAATATTTAACCGATCCTATTACGAAGAAGTTTTAGTCACCAAAGTTCATCCGGAAATTATTATTGAGCAATTAATACCGGGCATTTCTAAAGCAAAACATATTGATTCTGAATTTTGGAAAAAACGCTATCAGTCTATTAGAAAACATGAAAAACACCTTGCTGAAAATGGCTATATAATTCTTAAATTTTTCTTAAACGTTTCTAAGGATGAGCAAAAAAAGCGATTTTTAGATCGCATAAATAGTCATGAAAAAAATTGGAAATTTCAATACAGCGATATAAAAGAACGTGAACTTTGGGATAAATATATGAAAGCTTACGAAAAAGCAATTAGCGAAACTGCTGAGAAACATGCCCCATGGTTTATAATACCGGCCGACAATAAATGGTTTATGCAAACGGCAGTATGTGATATTATATTAAATAGCTTAGAAGAATTAAATCTTAATTTTCCGGAACTTGGACTGGAAGAGAAAAAACAACTGGAAGAAGCAAAACAAATATTATTAAACTTTTAACAATTTTTATTTTTAACGCAATGAAAAAATATTTCTTTACAGCCTTATTATTGTTTGGTATCCTATTTAAAGGTAAAGGCCAAGGATGCAGCGATGCAGGTTTTTGCTCGGCTGGTAGTATTAAAGCATCAAATAATGATTCGATAAAAAACAGTTTGGAGTTTAGTGTTGGGTATGCTATAGGAGAGCAAGGAACCACTATTATTACTCCTCAATTTGAACCTCAAATAAAAATATCAGATAAGAGTATGGTTCAAATAAAAATACCATTTCAATTTATAAATGGTGATTTGGGCAGCAATAAAGGATTGGGAGATGCGATTGTTACTTATAATCTAAACGTAACCAATCTTGGAAAAAAACCATTAACATTTACTTTAGGAACCCGCATTGCCACAAGTACCTCATCTGAAAAAAGAGACAATATCCCCATGCCAATGACATACCAAGTAAGCTTAGGAACTACTGATTTGATAGTGGGAGCCAGAATTCAATTCAAAAAAGGATTTAGTGTTTCATTAGGCTATCAACAGCCACTATTTAATCGAAATCAAAATGGATTTGACTCTGCTGCTTATAAAAATTTAAAGCTCGCTAAACAATTACCCGACGATGAAAATTACTTTATATCTTCTTATTTGGAAAGAAAAGGAGATATAATGATGCGATTAGATAAATTATTTAAAATAAAAAAATCAACTTTTAGTATAGGCATCTTACCAATTTATCATTTAGGAAAAGATAAGGCCAGAATAAACAAAGGCACAATTGTTAATTTAGAAAATTCGCAAGGTTTAACCTTAAACATAAATGCAGGATTAAATTATAAAATATCAAACAAACTTGAAATTTCAGCCATAGCTGCTGCCCCATTAATAGTGAGAAAAAGTCGACCTGACGGATTAACAAGAGCTATAATTTTTGTACCTGCATTGCGGTATAATCTATAACTTGTGTAATTTGAAAGTAATTTAGCACCATTACATGATATCAACCATTATCTCTATCAATTTAATGACATAAGTCAATTTTTATTGAAACTTTAAGATATTAACTTTGCAGAGGATGAAAAATTTATTTTTTATTTTTTTAGCAATCATTCTTGGTTTTACTGTTATTCAATCATGTAAGCATTACCCCCAAGATATTATCCCAGCACCTACTGATTCTGCTGGAAATGATACAACAATTGTAAAAAAACGGCCTTGCAGTGCCGACACCGTTTATTATGCCAAAGATATACAGCCAATTTTTACACAATATTGTTCAGGCAGTGGCTGCCATAGTGGTGCCAGGCCGGAAGGAGATATTGACCTAACAACATACTCAAATGCAATGGCTAGTGGCAAAATAAAACCATATAATTCAACTAATTCAAAAGTTTATCAGTCAATTATTGATCCCGACCCTAATGATAGAATGCCTGAGGCAGCGCCATTGTCAGCGGACAAAATTGCATTAATTAAAAAATGGATAGACCAAGGCGCCAAGAATCTTTGGTGTGACGATATGGTTGGGCCGTGCGATACTAGCAATGTTACCTACTCAAAAACGATTACAACAATACTAGTTAATAATTGTATCGGCTGCCATGGTGTAAGTGGCGGAGTTACTCTAACAAATTATTCGGGAGTTAAGACTGTTGTAAATAACGGACAA
>JBIKOX010000238.1:0-3913 GCA_044357775.1 Bacteroidia bacterium
CAGTTTACTTTTATTCAAAAGATAATACTATACAAATAGACGATGGTATTTATTTGAAAGTAAAATGGTATTAATAATTGTTCTATAAAAATCACTCCATACTATATTTTTTATTGGCTTGAAGCGGACAAAAGTTTTTTATTTTACTTCAAACATTTATAAGTTATTTTGCTTTACAAGATACATTTTTCTAAGGCGCTATGTTTTCAATTTCCTTAGTTTAACCAACACTTTGAACATATCCTTTATCTGAACTTTAAAACTAAATAACGACTAACTATTATTAACCATTTTAATAGCAGAAACTTGAATAACAGAAGAAATTCCGTTGTGATATATACCTTCAGAAATTTCTTTAACATTTGTTTTTATTGAAATATTAGCAAAACTTTTAAAATCAAATTCTAATTCCTCAATGCTATATAATAATTCAGCCGCTTGTGGTCCGCCAGTTTTATAATTCAACTGATCTTTATGATATGCTTCCATCAAAAAAACGCCACCTTTCTTTAAACCTTTATAAACTTGTTTAAAAACTGATTGTCTTAATGGTTCAGGAAAATGTCCGAAAATGCAAATAATGGCATCCCATTTATTCTCCTCAATTTTATAATGATTCAAATCAATGCAAACAGTTTCAATTGATAGATTTTTATCAGAAGCCAATTTTTTAAGTTTATTTAAACCTTCTTGAGAATAGTCAACAGCTGTAACTTGATGATTGTGTTCTGCTAAAAAAACGGCGTTTCTCCCCTCACCTTCTGCCAAACATAAAATTTTAGAATTAGGTTTAAAAGTTTGAATCTTCGATTTTAAAAAATAATTTGGTTCTGTTCCATAAGCAAATTCTGCTTCTTTGTAGCGTGTATTCCAAAAATTAACATCCATTTTATTGTTTTAAATAATCGGTTTTATAATCTCCGATATGAATTTCACTATTTTGTATTAATCGTTTCTGTTTGAAATAGTTGTATACTCCAATAATCATTGTTGAAAAGGAAACCACGTAAAATGTAATTTGAAATAATAAACTATTTTCAAGTTTTAAAAGACTTTTTAAACTTAATCCAGCAACTAAAAAATAAAGGGAAGTTCTAATAAATGACAATAACGTTGTTTGATTTGCCATCACCGTTCTTTGAACAGCTAATTTTTCTCGAAGAATTAAATCTTTATTAATTTTAGTTTCAATAGTATTCATTCGTTTAAAATACTAATTCTAATCCACTATTACTACTTTTTCAACGGCGCTGTACTTACCATCAAAAGTAAAATTAAAGAAATATATTCCTTTTGTAAGCTTCACACTATTAGAAATATTTAGAGTTTGTTTTCCTTTTTGCAAATCCGTAAAATATTTATCGGCAACAATTTTACCTGTTACATCCGTGACATACAATTCTAAATTGCCTTTATAAGGTAAATCCATGTTTAAATTAATTTGTGATTTACTTGGATTTGGATACACATTTAACTTTAACGGATTTTTGCCATCTAAAGGCAACAAACCTGTTACTTGATCTTTTACCAACCATACTTCGTATATCACATTATGTGCATTAGTAACACCAGTATTATTAGCAGTAAAAGCATCTATTTGAGGACTATAAATTCCACCATAAATATGTCCAATTAAAACTGAATCAGTTGTGATTTTAGATAGTTTTACAACCTCAGATTTATAATGAGGAATGGAGTGATTATGAATAAACTCAGCACTAGCACCCAATAAAGCAGGCATTTGAGTTAAAAACACATTCTCTTGTAAATTCCCACTTGCATCTCTTGATACTCTGCTGATTGTTTTTACAAAAGGCACATTATTATCTTGAGTTAAAATATTATTTACATAAGAATACTGACTCATACCACCAAAGAAAATGGAATGCATTACATTATTAACGCTATCATACAAGGAAGCTTTAGCAGAATGATAGTTACTTAAATATTGATTAAATGAAGTCACTGGCGTATGTCCGCTTTTTTTAATATCAACAGGATACAAAAATGGCAAATCAACTCCTATTTGAAATACACCCGAAGAAATGGTGTAACCTTCTTCTCCATTTGGAAATATTTGAGGCATCAAATTATAATCTCTTCTATGAAGATGGGCTTGATCTGTAATCAAAGTATAGTTAGTATAACTTAATTGAGTGCCTGAATTATTAATCTTGAATTTCTTTAAGCCATCCACATAGGTTTGAGTATAAGTTGGATTTCCCATTGGATTATACCTTCCATCAAATCGATGCCCGCCCACTAAATAAAAAGTAGAATCAATTTTACCCAATTGCCCACCATTAACTGCAAAATTTTGATCAGTCAGTTGTTTGAAGTACGGAATTATGGAAGTTCCATTAACGACAGCATTTATTAAACCGCTCACTGAAACGGATGTTAGATTAGGATATGTAATATGATCAGCAGCGGTGGCGCTATAACCATAACCTCCAATCATATACAATGAATCTTCATCTTGATAAAAATTCATATTCGTAGATTGCATTTGCTCTGCTAAACCTGTTGCTAAAACAGTCACTGGAGATGTCCAAAATTGTTGAGTATTAACATCAACTACATAAATATCTGTATTATTACTAGCAGCAGGAAAAGCGTTAAATGGTTGACGGGCGTGCAATCCATCTTTTCTTCCACCAATAATCAACCACTTACCACCTGATTGAGCTACCACATAAGAATGTAATCCGGAAAGATTTGAAATAGTAAATGGTTTCAATTTAACTGAATAATCAAATGGAATAGTTTGAGCATAGCCAAATAACATTGATGCTATAAAAGCAATCATTAAAATTTTAGTCTTCATAGTAATAAATTTTCATCAAAGTTAACCAGCATGAATTTTAAACTCTGTTACATAGGTTACATAACACACAAAAGCCCCTATAAATAGAGGCTTTTGTGTAAAATTTTAAAAATAATCTTATTTATCTTTAGTACAAGTATTTATACCAACTAAGGTATAAAGAGGACAAAAACTCATTACACTAGTCAATACAAACACTCCAGCTAATACTAAGAGCACAATACCTAATGTTCCAGAAATAACGTTTGTAAAGAATAATACAGCAATTACAATTGCAACAAGTATTCTAATAATCTTGTCGATGCTACCCATGTTTTTTTTCATAATAAGTATGTTTTATAATTTGACATAAAATTACAACCTTAAAACAATTCGCCCTGTAACATTTGTCACATATTAGAATTTTCTTTCTGACTATTGTCAGTTGGCTTAATCAAATTAACAATTAAACCACCCAAAACAGCAAAATATAATGTACTATTTACAGGACTAGAAGTAATACCACAAGTTCCACTAGCACATCCCACAAAATAGTAATATAGGTAACCTCCTATCGCTCCTGCAATTGCACCTATTACTGTCAGTTTGTTATTTAGCAACCACTTCTTCATATTCAACATCTGTTATTTGTTTGGTAGAATCATCCTTCTTGTAATTTGTTTCGCAACCATTAGAACCACAGCAACCAACATTAAAAAATGCCATGCCAACTACTACTAATCCTAATATTCCTAAAACAATATCTAAGGTTATCATTGCTTGAACTAAAGCAAATGCTCCGAAAACAAATCGAAGCACTCGCATAAAACCCCATGATTTTAATAAGTTCATATTACTTAGTTTTACATGTTACATTTTGCCAAGGTCCTAAGTTTTCAATTTCCTTAGTATATCCTGCACTTTGCAATTGTCCTTTAGCAATACCTGCTCTATTACCGCTGCGGCATACTAAAATCACTTTATCATATTTTTTTAATTCTTCTATTTTACCAGCAAATTGATCTAATGGGTAATTTACAGAGCAGTCAGCATGACCGTCTTCATTCCATTCTTCTATTGATCTTACATCTACAATAATTTCTTTAG
>JBIKOX010000059.1:0-14062 GCA_044357775.1 Bacteroidia bacterium
TTACTTCAATTCCTTTTTTTAAAGTGTCTTCAATTTCTGGCCAAACTACATCCATGCTTTTTTGAGCAGAAGCATCGTAATTTAAATAAATATCTAATTTGGTTTGAGCACCAATGCGAATCGATGTAGAATCAATAACAGCATGAACTTCAATTTGAGATTTAACAGCAATGCTTGTAAGTATCGCAAAAAGAATTAATATGTATTTTTTTATTCTCATATTTTATTGTTTGTTCTCGACTTCGCTTGAACTGACATTGCTCTGTCACCCTTAACTTGATTTAGGGTCTCACGAGATGCTGAATCAAGTTCAACATGACTTCGACATTTCAACGCTCGTTTTACATTCTTTTTTTACCTTTTCTTAAATAAAGTCATTAATGGTTTAATATATCCTTCGTGAGTTAATATGGTTGTATAATCAACACCACTTTTTGTAAACGTATCTTTTAGTTGCGCTTCAAATTTTAAGTGATTTATTTCTAATTGTTTTCTAAAAGACTTATCACTTGAATCAACCCACATTATTTTTCCGGTTTCGTTATCTTTTAATTTAATTAAACCAATATTGGGCAAAGTATTTTCATGAACATCATTAATTCTTAAAGCAACTAAATCATGTTTACGATTAGCAATTTTCATAGCGTCTGAATAGGAATTTGAATCTTTGAAATCAGAAATTAAAAAAGTAATACTTTTCTTTTTAATAATATTAGTTAAGTATTTTAAAGCTAATTCAATATTTGTTCCTTTTAGTTGTGGTTCAATATTTATGAGCTCTCGTATGATTCTTAAAATATGTGATTTGCCTTTTTTTGGCGGAATAAATTTTTCAATCTTGTCACTAAAAAATATCACTCCAATTTTATCATTGTTTTGAGATGCCGAAAAAGCAATCACGGCGCATAATTCTGTAATTAAATCTTGTTTAAATTGTTTTTGAGTTCCAAATTTTCCACTCGCACTTACATCAACTAAAATCATAACACTTAACTCGCGTTCTTCTTCAAAAACTTTTACATAAGGTGTTCTTAAACGAGCCGTTACATTCCAATCAATAGTTCTTACATCGTCACCAGGCGAATATTCGCGCACCTCACTAAATGCCATACCACGACCTTTAAACGCAGAGTGGTATTCACCAGAAAAAATCTGATTACTCAAACCCTTAGTTTTGATTTCTATTTTTCTTACTTTTTTAAGTAATTCGGTGGTTTCCAATTTTGGAAGTTTTAAATGTTTAGTTTTTAGTGTTTAATAAAATGATACTATGTTTAGTTTTAATACTATTTACTTAAAACTAAACACTAATAACTTAAAACTATTAAGGAACTTCAACAGCGTTTAACAACTCATTAATAATATGCTCGGTGGTAATGTTTTCAGCTTCTGCTTCGTAAGTTAAACCAATACGGTGACGCAATACATCTAAACAAACTGCACGAACATCTTCAGGAATAACGTAACCTCTGCGTTTAATAAATGCATAAGCCTTTGCCGCTAAAGCTAAGTTAATACTGGCACGAGGCGAACCACCATATGAAATTAAGGGAGCAAATTTTTCTAATTTATAGTCTTTAGGAAAACGAGTAGCAAAAACAATATCAACTATGTAACGTTCAATTTTCTCGTCCATGTAAACATCTTTTACAACGTTACGCGCATTTAAAATATCTTCTGGTTTTAAAACAATATTTGCTTTTGGCATTCCCTCACGAGAAATATTAGCGGCAATTACTTTACGCTCCTCATCTTTTGTAGGATAAGAAATAACCACTTTTAACATAAAACGATCCATTTGAGCTTCCGGCAAAGGATAGGTTCCTTCTTGCTCAATAGGATTTTGTGTAGCTAAAACTAAAAAAGGGTTTGGTAATTTAAAAGTTTCGTCACCAATCGTTACTTGTTTTTCTTGCATCGCTTCTAATAAAGCCGATTGAACTTTTGCAGGAGCACGATTAATTTCATCGGCTAATACAAAGTTTGCAAAAATTGGACCTTTACGAATTGAGAATTGTTCCTGTTTTTGATTGTAAATCATGGTGCCAATTAAATCGGCCGGTAATAAATCTGGTGTAAATTGTATACGACTAAATTTAGCATCAATACAAGTTGCCAAGGTATTAATGGCTAATGTTTTGGCTAAACCCGGAACACCTTCTAATAAAATATGTCCGTTACTCAATAAACCAATTAATAAGCGCTCAACCATGTGGCTTTGCCCCACAATTACTTTGTTCATTTCAGAAGTTAATACATCTACAAACGCACTTTCACGCTGTATACGTTCATTTAATTCTCTAATGTCTACTACCATATTTTTGTTTAATAAATTCGTCACAAAATTAGTAATGGTAGGGGGTTCAGCCATTTTAGTCTTGTTAAAATTTGTTAATCAAAAAGCTAAAAATTGTGTAAGATATCTGAACTAATTTTACGACCACTTATCTGTAATATCCGCGCATTTATTCAAAATATATCACCACTTATTCATTTGTTTTGTATTACTATGTTTTTGTGTCTACTTTTAATTACACATATAAATAAAAAAATGAGAAATTTCTTACTAATTTTTAGCTTAAGCTTAATATTTAAAGCTAACGCACAAAATGGGTTTACAACATATACCACTAATTTAGCAATATCGGGAACTAATATTAAACAAACAGCTTTTTTGTTAGATAATAGTGGTAATAAGTGGATTGGATTTAGAGCTTTATCTGGTACTAGCAATGCAGGACTTGTAAAATATAATAATACAAATTGGACTTTATTTAATGTAGGTTCAAATCCATCATTGCCATCAAATATTATTAACGCTTTAGCTAAAGATAATTTTGGTAACATTTGGATTGGTTCTGATGTTGGCTTAGTTAAATTTGATGGAGCTAATTTTACAACCTATAATACTTCAAGTGGATTGCCAACAAATACGATTACTTGTATTGAATCTATTGGAAATCAGATTTATATTGGCACAAATATGGGATTATCTCGTTTTGATGGTGTCACTTTTACTAATTACAATGTTGCAAACGGATTGCTGCCAAGTGATACGATTTCATGTATTAAAGCTGAATCGCCTAATTTAATTTTGCTTGGTGGATTAAACAGAATGGTCGAATTTACTATCAATGGAACGTTTAGTTCGACAAGTTTTATTAATAAAAACATTTCAATTAATTCTAATTTAATTAATTGTATTTACATTGATAGTCAAAATAATAAATGGTTGGGCACCACTTATGCAGGTATTTTGAAGTATTCAGGGGCAACATTTGATAAGGTAATTAATTTTTATGGAGCAGGCATTAGTTCCTACATTCCAAATAAAGTAGTAGATATTGCAGAGGGGCTCCATAATGGGATAATATTTAATCATAAATCAAATCCTTCATTTAATAATAATCTGTCGGGCTTGACTGAATTAGCCCCAGGAAACCTGGTATTTCATTATTTTTATCCAACAACAACTTTTGTTTTCGGGAATTATATAGAGAAAGAAGGTGCTAAAATTCTTATATCTCAAGGCGGTCCAAATATAAATTATAGTTCTCAAAAAATGTATTATAGTTTTGATAGTATAAATTACACCATACCTTTAGGAACAATAAATAGTAATAATTTTAAAACTTTAGATATAAATAATATAAGTGCTGGAATATCTAACAGAAGCGATATGCACTGGGATGTTGGAGGACAAGGAAATGCCTTATACGAAGTACCAAAAGGAAGTGGTAAAAGCTGCAGTTTTGCATCTGCTTTATGGATAGGGGGGGTAGATAATGGCGGACAATTACATGGAGCCGCCCAAACATATCGCCAAGGTGGTGTTGATTTTTGGCCAGGACCATTAGATACTATTAATGCAACCATTGATACCACAACAGCTTTGAATTATGATAAAATTTGGAAAGTAAGTTACACAGACATTAATAACTTTATCACTGCTTACAATTCAGGAAGTGTAATTGCAACAACGGATATGTTAACCTGGCCCGCTAATGGTTCAGGAAATAACACGAGGAATTTAGCACCCTTTATTGATTTTAATAATGATGGATTATATAATCCTAATGATGGCGATTATCCTAAAATAAAAGGAGATCAGGCTTTATATTTTATTTTTAATGATAATTTAGCAGTGCATGGATCTTCTTTCACGCCTATGGGTATTGAAGTTCAAGGAATGGCATATGCTTATGGTTGCTCAGTTGTGGTAAACGGACGTAACGAATTAACGTACACTACGTTTTATGATTACAAAATAATTAATCGTTCCTCACTTAATTATCATGATGTATTTGTAAGTATGTGGAGCGATGTAGATTTAGGTTACTATGGTGACGATTACATAGGTAGCAATGTGGCTGATAATTATGGCTATGCATATAACGGAACGGGGAATGATTCAATTAGTCCTAATCAAGGTTATGGCCATTATATCCCTGCACAGGCTGTCAATATTCTAAAAGGTCCAATTGCAAACGCTATGGATGGTATTGATAACAATAACAACGGAATTATTGATGAAATTGGTGAGGATTGTAAATTAAGTAAATTTAATTATTTTAATAATAGTTTTGCGGGAGTACCTATAAATACAACAGATCCAGCTAATGGGCAAGAGTTTTATGATGTTATGAATGGAAATTGGAGAGATGGAACTCCATTTACCTGCGGAGGAAATGGTTACGGAGGAATTACAAATTCTAATTGGGCTTATTCAGGAGATCCAAACAATACAGGAGTAAATACGGATCCAAATAATACTTGTGGTTATTGGACAGAAACTTCGGCCAATAATACAGCAGGTGATAGAAGAATGATTTTAAGTTCCGGTCCATTTACCTTAAATGCTGGTCAAATGCAGGAAGTAGAATATGCTTTTGTAACGTCCTTTGATAGTTCTTCAACTACTATTTCTAATTTATTATCAGTTGCAAAATTAAAAACAGATATACAAAAAGTAAATACATTTTATAATCTGGTAAATAAACCAAACTGTTTGCTAGCAATTACAGTTGGTATTACCGAAGTTGCTAAACAAAATGATTTTGCTTTATATCCAAACCCTGCTAAATCACTCATTACTATTTCATCTACGATTATTGGTAATGTAAAAATAAATTACGAGGTTATTGATGTGTTAGGAAAAGTAGTTCTGCAAAATGAAAATAATAATTCTGATAAGTTCACTATCAATATCAACGATTTAAATTCAGGCATTTATTTTTTAAGATTACAGGTTAATAATAGTGTAGTGGTTAAAAAGTTTGTGAAGGAGTAAAAGTTTTTAAAGTTACTGCATACGTTGGTAATAGTGCGGCTGATTTTGGCAATTCGGAGCGAACTACAATTTTTTCGGTGGTATTGCGTAGGCTTTTTTGTGGGAGAAAAGAATTGAAGTTGGCGAATTGTCTTGATTTTTTGTTTCTTTTTCATCAAGGAAAAAGAAAATTAAGAAATAAAAAACCTGTTCAAATCTATGAACAGGTTTTTTTAGGCAGTTTAAGCCCGTTTCCCTATCTTTACAACATATAAATTTCACTATCATGATTGCAGAAATGAACTTATCAGCCAAAGCTCAATACTTAATAGATTTAGAAGATAAACACGGGGCGCATAACTATCATCCTTTGCCGGTGGTTTTAGAAAAAGGTCTTGGCGTTCACGTTTGGGATGTTGACGGTAAACAATATTACGATTTTTTATCTGCTTATAGCGCGGTAAATCAGGGACATTGTCATCCAAGAATAATAGCGGCACTAATAGATCAAGCTCAAAAACTAACATTAACTTCTAGAGCTTTTCATAACAATATACTAGGCGAGTACGAGCATTTTATTACCAATTATTTTGGATATGACAAGGTATTGCCTATGAATACAGGCGTAGAAGGAGGTGAGACTGCTATTAAATTAGCAAGAAGATGGGGCTATGTTAAAAAAGGTATTGAGGATAATAAAGCAAAAATAATTTTTGCTGAAGGTAATTTCTGGGGAAGGACAATGGCAGCAATATCTAGCAGCACCGATCCAAGCAGTTATAATCAATTTGGTCCTTTTATGCCTGGTTTTGAAGTTGTGCCATATAATAATTTGCAAAAATTAGAAAAGGCATTTGAAGACAAAAACGTTGCGGCTTTTATGGTTGAACCTATACAAGGCGAAGCTGGAGTTCTTGTTCCTGATTATGGATATTTAAAAGGCGTAAAAGAATTATGTGAAAAATATAATGTTTTGTTAATAGCAGATGAAGTTCAAACTGGTTTAGCGCGAACTGGTAAAATGTTAGCTTGTGATCATGAAGGAGTTCGTCCTGATATATTAATTTTAGGAAAAGCTTTGAGTGGCGGAGTATTACCTGTTGCGGCTGTTTTATGTGATGACGAAATTATGCTAAATATTAAACCAGGCGAACATGGATCAACCTATGGAGGAAATCCATTAGCTTGTGTAGTCGCTATTGAGGCATTAAAAGTTTTAAAAGATGAAGAGTTAGCTGATAACGCTGATAAATTAGGGGAATTATTCAGAGAAAAATTAAGAGCCATCCAATCTGACAGAGTAACTTTAGTGAGAGGAAAAGGGTTGTTGAATGCCATGATCATTAAAGAAAAAGACGGAATTTCTGCGTGGGATGTGTGTTTGAAATTAGCCGAAAACGGCTTGCTTGCTAAGCCAACTCACGGAGACATTATTCGTTTTGCGCCTCCATTAGTTATTACTAAAGAGCAAATTTTAGATTGCGCTTCAATTATTAAAAAAACCATTGAATCTTACAATTAAACTTATTTTTAAAAGATTTTTTTTATCTCATTGAGTTTTTTTGAAATTCTCAAAATAGATATTGTTTTAATTATTAGGATTATTGACTTGTAAAAGAGTTATTAATTACGAGCCATTAATAATTTATATTTGCTTATGTTTTGCACTAAACAATATTTGAGTCTAATAGTATTACTTATTATATGCATTTCCTGTAGCAAAGAATCAAAAGAAACTAAGTTGAAGGAGCCCTCAACTATTGAAGAGTTAGGAGAGTTGTTGTTTTTTGATTCCATTTTATCTCGTGACAATAAAATCAGCTGCGCTTCTTGTCATAAACCAGAATTTGCTTTTGCAGATAATATACCTTTTAGTTTTGGCATAGATAGTTTAAAAGGGGCAAGAAACACGCCTAGTGCAATGAATCAATCTGCTCGTAACTTTCATTTTTGGGATGGCAGGTCGCAAAGTTTGGAAGAGCAGGTAGTGGGCCCGATTGAAAATCCCATTGAAATGGATATTCCACTCTCTGTTGTTGTCCAAAAATTAAATAAGCATTCTCAATACAACACTTTTTTTATTAAAATTTTTGGACATACAGCTGATAAAAAATCTGTAATAGATGCAATTGCTAGTTTTGAAAGAACTTTAGAAACAAATAATTCGGCTTTTGATTGTTATATGAATGCAAGGGATACTACTAAATTTTCTGCTTCGGCTAAGCGAGGTAGAGAGATATTTAATGTAAAAGGAAAGTGTTTTGATTGCCATTTTGGTCCAGATTTTACAAATGATGATTTTAGAAATTTGGGTCTATTTAATGGTAAAGATTTAAATGATAGTGGACGATTTAAAATTACGCGAGATCCGAAGGATATTGGCAGATTTAAAGTTTCTGGCTTACGGAATATTGCACTAACTGCACCTTACATGCATAATGGGATGTTTAAAACATTAATGGATGTAATCAATTATTATAATACTCCTGATGATTTTATCAATAATTCAAAAAATAGAGATTCATTATTAGCAAAGCCTCTTGGATTAACAGAACAAGACAAAAAAGATTTAGTTGCATTTTTAGTATCTTTAACTGACGTCAGATTTTTGAAATCTAAAAAAAATGAAAATAAATAACGATAAAATTTCAAAATAGTAATGAAAAAATATTTTATTTCAATTGCTCTATTATCTATTGTAGTATCAGCTTTGCTTACAAGCTGTTCCATATTTAAGCATAAAGAAAAATGTGCAACATGCCCAAGTTTTAATCACGATAAGAAAAAAAGAAGACACTAATTTTTATACTGTAAGTCCAAAAACACTAACATCATCAGTCTGTTCGTTATTGCCTTTCCAATTTAAAAATTCTTTAATAAAAATGTTGCGATGATTTGCGTAATGATGATTAGCAATTAAAGAAATAAGCAATTTAAATCGTTTGGTTCCAAATTTTTTGTTATCTCTTCCGCCAAACTGATCAATATATCCATCAGAAGTCATAAAAATCGTATCGCCAGGAATCAATTGCATGGTTTGAATGTGGTCATCATTCATTTTATCGAGATTTTCAGCTCCAAAAATTAATTTAGATCCTTTTAATTCAATTATCTCAGATTTGCGAACAATATAAAGCGTTGTTTTAAACCCACAATATTTTACTTCATATGTTTTCCAATTGAAAAATAAGTAACCTAATTCAGCAGAATCTTTATTTGAGTTATTATTTAATGTTCTTTTAAATTTATTATTAGCAGAACAAATAATTGAATTGATGTCTCTCTCTAATTTATTACTTTCAAAAGATTCACGAAGTGATCCATATGCGAGAAGCGAAACAAAAGCTCCTGGAACTCCATGACCAGTTGCGTCAGCAATGCAATAACTTAAATAGTCATTATCATTATGGTACCAAAAAAAATCACCACTAACAATATCTTTCGGGAAAATAACCGTAAAAGCATTAGGAAGATCTGTGGAGAAATCATTTTCTGATGAAAGTACAGATTTTTGAATTAATTCAGCGTAATGAATGCTATCTGTTAACTGTTGATTCTTTTCTGCCAATTCATATATTTTCTCTTCAACAATTTTTTCCAAATTAGCGTTAATATGAGTCAACTTAAGGTTCAGTTCATTAACCTGCGCATCAAGTTCAATAGATTTAATGGCTTGGCTTATGGTTAATTGAAATTCAAGTTCTTGAATTGGCTTTGTAAGCATTCTGAAAATATGAGCAGAATTAACTGAATGAACAACAGCATCTAAATTGGGATTCCCAGACATCAATATTTTTTTTGCATCTGGGAAATAACGCATAGATTCCTCTAAAAAATCATCGCCTTGCATACTTGGCATTGATAAATCGCTAATTATTATAGACGGAACAACGCCTTCTGCTTGCAAAATATTGAGTAGTTCTAATCCTTCAATTGGATCATTTGCAATTTCAATTACAAAATCATATTCCGGAAAATTATATAATTTCTCTTTTATTGAAAGTGTCAAATTTGCATCATCATCAATAATTAAAATAGTATGTTGCATTGAACTTGATTCAATTGCTACAATTGGTGATAATTGAAAATTATTTAATGCTGTTTGCATATGTTGAAAATCTAACTGTAAAAGTTGTATCACCTGGCTTAGAAATCACCTCAATTTTAGCATCAATACTTTCTAAGTAGTTTTTGCAAAAGTCAAGCCCCAGCCCAATTCCCTCTTGATTTAATTTTGTTGTGAAGTCTGCTTTATAAATATTTTTTAAATTTTCTTCACTTATACCCGAACCATCATCCTGAATGGTTACTACTACATTCTCATTTTCAACAAACACATTTAAATTTATTACGCCATTTGAAGTACTCGCTTCTATAGCATTAGATAGTAAATTAATCCAAATATGAGATAGTTTTTTTATATCTCCATTAATAAAGCAAGAGGCATCGTAAGAAAAGCTAAATCTGCGAGAACGCAATCTGTGGCCAACCATTACTAAAGCCGAATCAATTGATGATTTTAAATTAAATACTTCATCAATAGATTGTGAAGTTCTATTTGTGTAATTTTTTATAGAAACGATTAAGTTTTTACTCTTAAACTTCGCTGTTTCTAAAATGGCAAAGGACTGTTTTACAGAAATAAAAGAAATGAGTAAGTCAAAAAGTTCATTCCCTTGTGCTTGACTAAAAACTGTATGTAATTTTTCATCAATATTTAATACACCAGCAGTCATTAAATGATCTGCTCCATGCTGTAGGTTTTTAAAATTATAGCGACTTAAATCTGTAATCAATACTTTTTTATTTTCTCTAAATTTAAGATTATGATTAATGTTTGCTAGAACATGAGTAATGGTTTGGGTAAATTGATAAATATAAATTGCTGCATCTTTTGTGCTTTCGTTATTCACCAATTCTGTGTAGTTGCTTAATACTTTGTTGTGTTGAAATAACAAATTTTCTAAAGAATTATCTAAGATGCTAACAGGGGATGAAATTTCATGAACAAAATCAGGAAGTATTTTATCTAAGACACCAGACATAGCACTTTGAATATCTTTTTTAGCGCTAGCTTGAGTTGAAACTTTTTTTAAATCTTCAATTTCTGCTCTTAATTTCTGAATCTCAAATTCATAATTACTTGTCAAATTAGAATTTACTGAAACAGCATTTGATTTTGTAGCTAAAGGTGCTTCACCATTTTTTGATTTATTTTTAAAGTGGTCTTGCAAAAAAACCGCTCGCTTGTCCTGCAAACTTGATTTACTTAAATCTTTGTTTGTGTGAGGAATATCATTTTTTGATATTTTTTTTTCGCTTAAAGTAACTTTTTTCATAGGACGGATTTTTAGCTGTTTGAAAATTACAGCATTAATAAGCCACTTAAAAATTGTTAATTTTATTTTATCAACTTTTTTATTAACAACAATAAAGTTGTTCTAAATAATCAAATTACTTAGAATTTAAGAATAGTTAAAGCCCTATTTTTATAAAAATTACTTCAACTTAAATCGCAATCCGATGTAAAGCATTCTTCCGTAAATTGGCCCCCAAACCATGCTAGCATCAAAATATTTATTGAATGGTGTGTCGCTTGATACAATTGGGGATGATTGCTTGTAATCTAAACCATTTTCAACGCCGACATAAATATTAAAATCAGCTTTTTTAATTTTTGTAACGTAAGTAATTTGAGCTAACACATTATAAAAATTAGGAGAATATTCAGCTCGTTTATATTCAGTTGGATTATTATAGGTTTGTGGAAGTCTTTTTTTACCATTGTATTGCAAAGTTGCGTCAAACAACCAATGTTTTCCTTTGGTTTCGTATGAAATATTGACAAATGCTCGATGCATTGATACCAATGCCTTTTGAAGTAGCCCATTTTTATAACTTACTTTTGTATCCACATAACGGTACGCTGCTTTAACATTTAATCGTTTACGAATTTCCCAGCCAAATTCTAGTTGTGCTGTATTTGAAAAAGAAGGACCATTTAAATTGTAAAACAAAGCCTGTTGGGTATTATAATCTACATCAACAACAACTTGCTGTGTAAAATCAGTACGATATACATCAACCGTTATATAGGCATCTTTAAAATTCAATTTCAATTTTTGAGTAAAATTTAAACCATAGTTCCAACCCGTTTCAGGATTTAAACCATAAGGCATATTTAAATCACTTGTTGTAATCATCCAATCTCTGGAAGTTGCCATTAATGATGTGTTTTCAGCAAAAATGTTGGCTGTTTTCAAAGCTTTGCCACCACTTAATCTAAATACTGTTTTACTTTTATTGAAAGCATATCTTAAATGCAATCTTGGAGTAAAAAATAGTCCATAATAGTTATGGTAATCAGCTCTTAAACCAGCAATTAAATTAAATTTTTCGCCACTGTTATGGGCAAATTCTGCAAAAGCGCCACCTACTTTTTCATCACGATTAAATTTAAATAATTGATACGATTCATTTACTTGATCATTCATAAAACTAGCTCCAAGTTTATAAGTATTGTTTGTGGTTTTAATAATTCCTTGAAAAATATAGTTAGCATAAAATGTTTTTTGCAGCCCCGTATAAGAAATAAAGCCATAGGAATTATATTGATCATGATTTAAATAAGATAACTGTAAACCCATACTTGTTCCTGGTTTCTTGCGAAATACAAATCCTGTTTTGCTATACAATTCCCATTTTGTATTTTTTATTTCAATTTTATAAAGCTGCGACGGATCGGCATGAGAAGATGAATGAACAGTGGTATCGGTTTGATTGGAAGTATGTATTTGTCCGCCTTTCCTTTCATCAATTAAATAGCTACCTCCAAATTGTGCTTCAAAACCTTTTCCTGAATTGTACGCATACTTATTCATCACATTATATTGTTTACCAGTTGGTATATCTACAAAACCATCGTGGTTCATATCTTCCATCAATGGATTAAAATTTGCATGCGTCAATAATCCAACCGCAAACTTTTCGTTAAAACGATGCTTCACATTTAAGTTATATTCATTGCGGGCATTTTGATTAACGTATGTGTTAAAGTTCAGCCTATCTGATGTTTCCGGATTTTGAAGTTCAGTATTTATTTGACCCGTTAAACTTTCGTAACCATTTATAACAGAGCCAGCTCCCTTGCTTAATTGAATTGATTGTATCCATGTGCCAGGAATAAAACTTAGTCCGTATCCGTTTGCTAAACCACGCATATAGGGCATGTTTTCCTTTGAAATTTGAGCATATTGTCCAGACAAACCAAGCATTTGAATTTGTTTTGCACCGGAAACGGCATCCGAAAAATTTACATCCACACTTGGATTCGTTTCAAAACTTTCCGACAAATTGCAACAAGCTGCTTTCATTAAAGACCGTTCATTTAAAGTCTCTACTTTAATTGTATTCATATATGAAAGCTCTGTTCCAGTGGATTCATAAACTACTTCTACTTCGGTTAAATCTACTCCGCCTTTTAAACGGATGGATAAAAATTTCGTTGTGTCTTTTATAACCAACGTATCACTTTTATAACCAATAGCAGTAATAACTAATTTGTTGGTTTCAGATGTTGAAGGAATAGAAAATAATCCATTGCTATCCGTTGTGGAGCCAATAGATGTATTTAACCAAAATATAGTAACGCCTGGAATAGCATTTGATTCTCTCTTATTTTCAGAAATCTCAGCAACCTTTCCTCTTATTTGGGAAATGCTGATATATGACATAGCCATCCCAAATAGGACTAATAATAATTTATTCATGATTATTATTTAGGTTCCTTACAAGCGCCTTGTTCGTATTTACAACACTCTGGTAATTTTTTATACGATTTAGGATTTGCTACTTTATTTGGAGTTGTATGACCAGCCTTAGCAATTGCTTCTTCAATTTGTAGTAAGGTTACTTTTTTTGTATCATAAGTGACGGTCAATATTTTTGAGTCTTCGCTCCAAACGTCATTTTTTACTCCTTTGATGTCTGCTGCATTTTCAATACGTTCTTTGCATTCGCCGCAGTTTCCTTTAACAGAAATAGTGGATGTTGTAATGGTAGATTGTGCTTCAATTTTTATAGAAAAAATTGAAACGATGAATAATATAATTAAGTTTTTCATGAGATAGATTATTAAATTAGTTAATAGTTTATTGAGTTAAAACAATTCCATTTGGCTTTGAGCCAACATTAACAGTAGTTAAAACAGCATGAGTTAATACATTTATAATTGAAATCGTATTTGCGTCTTGATTGGTAACATAAGCTTTACTATTATCTGAACTAAATGCAATGGCATGTGCATTTGCGCCAGTAGTTATAGTACCTTGCAATGTCCATACATTTGAAATTAATTTGTAATAAACCACTTTCCCATTAGTAGCATCAGTAACCCATAACTCTGAATTTATAGTATTGTAAGCTACATAACCAGGAGTATAAGCTAAATTAATTGTTGCCGTAATGGTATTAGTTACTACATCAATTTCAGAAACGGTTTGCGACCCTTCGTTATCAGCATACATTTTTCCATTACTAGCAGGCCAAGCGCCAACAGGATTAATACCCGTACTCAATGTTTGCAATACTGCTTTTGATGTTGGATCGATAATTGAAATTGTTCCATCTTTTGTATTTGCAACATAAACTTTTGAACCATCATTTGAAAATGTAACTTCTGATGGAAGTTTACCAACATTGATTGTGTTTTGAAGCGACCAATCACTTGTTTGATATACCATAACGGTACCTTGAACAGAATCTGCTTGAGGTATCCAAAGTTCGGTTCCCAAG
>JBIKOX010000019.1:0-25010 GCA_044357775.1 Bacteroidia bacterium
ATTAGCAAACATATTGAATGATGAATCATTATTTAAAATAGATTCTATACCATTTGTATCAGAAAAAGACTCGTTAAAAAAAGTACAATTAATAACATCAACTTTAATTAAGCAGGGCTTTTATGATACCACCTCAACTGCAAAAGACAGTATTAAATTAGCTAAAGCTATAAACCAACTACAAAAAAAATGGTTTATACAACCAGATGGAAAAATTGGAAAATATACCAAGCAAGCTTTTTCATATAACAGAGAAAAAATTATTAAACAAATCTGCATGTCGATGGAACGTTGGCGGTGGGAAAATAAATTTCCAGACAAATATGCCTTCATTAATATACCGGCATTTTGGTTAACTGTTTTTGAAAAAGATACCGTTGTTATGCAATCTGCTATTGTTTGTGGTACAACAGAAAATCAAACTCCTATTTTAAAAAGTAAAATTGATCACATGCTAATTTATCCTTATTGGAATGTGCCACTAAGTATTGCCACTAAAGAAATTTTGCCGGCAGTACAACGGGATACTTCCTACCTAAGAAGAAAAAACTTTGAAGTATTAGGTGCAAAAGATGCTATTTTAGATTATAAAAAAATACCGTGGAAAAAATACTCAAAAGATTATTTACCAGTTAGGTTTAGACAACGTATTGGAGAAGAAAATAGCCTAGGGGTTGTTAAATTTAATTTCAATAATCCATTTGGAGTTTATTTACATGATACAAATTCGAAACGCTATTTTAAAACAAGTAATCGCTCACAAAGTCACGGTTGCATACGTTTAGAAAATTTTATTGACTTTGCTGATTTTTTAATAAGAGATGATAGTGTGCATTACACGCATGACAGTTTACAACTATATTTTGCAAAACACGAACAACGAAAAATAAAATTAAAAAAACCTTTGCCAATTTACACTCGCTATTATACAACGCATGCAGACAGCACTGGACTTAAACTTTACATTGATGTTTATAAAAAAGACGAGGAAATGATGAAGTTGATTTATAAATAGAACCTATGAAATATGAAAGATTTATGATATTCAATAAAAATAATTTTATGTCTTTAATCTTAAATCCTTAAATCAATTACTGAGCTACTCCTTCTTTAAATCCTACCGCACTCATACAAAACCAGCCTACAACTTTTACTTTATCAGAAGTTGTATTTTTAATGTTTGTTTTAATATTTTCGGGACTTGTAGCAAATAAACCAGAATTTGTAGTTTGCGATTGAACTTGAGTCAAAAAATTATAAGTTTCTATATCAATCGAATGAATCTCAGCACGACACACATCAAATTTTTGAAATAATTCACCTCTAGGTGTAATTCCTTCTGCAATTGGCGGAATAAATGGAAATCCATCTGCACCAGTGCCATAGGTACCGTCTATACAAATATTTATATCAGCACCTTTATTAAAAAATACGCCATTTCTGAATGATTTAATCCAGTAATAATCTGTTGTATCACCAACTACATCAAAACCTAAAAATGCAAACTTGTAACCGGACGGCGTATTTCCTAATCCTCCTCCTTCATCAAACTTAGATACTAAACTATCCACTCTAGAAGAGCGCTTCATGCGCGAAGTCGCAGTAAATACATTATTTTGATGAATTACAGTTAACTCATAAGTATGTCCAATTTTACCAAGCGTATCGGTGGTAGCCACATTGTATAAATAATTGCCATCGCCATTACTATCAGTAAATGTATAGCTAACGCCAGAGGTTAAATCTTTAATACTAACAATTGCACCTGTTACGGGATAGTTCTGAACTTGACTAAAATAATCATCTGCATAAGTCAATCTAATTTTTTGCACCGAACGCATGTTATTAATAAAAGCGTCAATAGTTAAAATTGGCTCGCTTTTATCTAATTTCACTTGCACAACATCTTCGCAAGATGTTAACGAAATAACAGCTAATAAAACAAAAAATAATTTAATCGTTTTCATAAATCTTAATATTTAAAGTTATAAGTAATAGCAGGAATAAAAGACCCAACCACTGAATAGCGAACTGCCTCAGTATTTACCGGATAATCAGGATTATTTCTGAAGTAAGTAGAGAATGCATTTCGGCGATTGTAAACATTATAAACGCTTACAACAATAGTTTGTTTGTAACGCCGGCGATCGTTTTTCTTGAAATTATAAGTAATTCCAATATCGGCTCTATGATAAGCTGTATTGCGATAATTATTACGTTTATTCTCTGTATTATAAGGAATTACATATCCTTGAATTTCAACTTTAGCTGTTGGAAAAGTTGCTGGCGTACCAGTTTGAAATACGAAATTAGCAGAGAAACTAAAACGTTTATTTAAATCATAAATCAACACTGTATTTACATTATGCGTTCTATCGTATTTTGATAAAAACCATTCGTCGTTACTAATTCCTCTTACTTGGCGCTCAGTTTTTGATAAAGTGTAACTTACCCAACCATTTAATTTACCCTTTGATTTTTTTAAATATAATTCTGCACCATAAGCTCTTCCTTTACCTTGAACTAAATCTGCTTCCAAATATTTATTTAATAATAAATTGGCATTGTCCACATAATCTAATTGGTTTTGCAAATCTTTATAATAAATTTCCGCTGATGATTCAAACATATTCTCCTTAAAATTGCGGAAGTACCCTAAAGTAATTTGATCTGCAATTAAAGGCTTTATATTATTTGTTACAGGCGTGTAAATATCTAATGGTGTTGAAGCTGCTGTATTGGAAACAATGTGAAGGTATTGCGCCATTCTATTATATCCTAATTTAATGGAGCTCTTATCATTAATGGTATAATTAACAGCCAAACGAGGCTCAGGAACATTATACATTTTAATAGTTTCGCCGTTTGCAATTTTCTCTTCGTTATCTAGTGGTCTGCTTTCATTTGGAATTGTATCGCGGTAAGTATATTTGTTTCCTTTACCTATGTAATTATAGAAAGACCATCTTAAACCATATTGCAGAGTAAAGCGATTAGATAATTTTTGCTCATTATCAACATAGGCAGCATATTCAACGCCGTATTGCTTATCTAAACTAATGTTAGACTTATTACCATCCTGCGAAGTAATTATAGCATTGCCAGGTTTAAACGTAAATAAAATTGCTTGTGTACCAAAACGAATCGTGTTTTTACTATTTAAATAATAGGTAAAATCAGGTTTAAAACTATAATTAATAATGTTAGATGTCCATTCAAATTTTTGATTGCTTCCTTCATCACCAAACCCAAGTTCGTATTTGTAATTACTATAAAACGAAGTTAAGTTCATAAATAATTTACTGTTGTAGATATGATTCCAACGCAAAGTTGCTGTAGAATTACCCCAATTAAATTTAAATCCGGCGCCAAAAACATCACGTCCAAAATAACCACTTGCAAAAACAGTATTTTTTTCATTGATTCTCCAATTAAATTTTGCCGTTAAATCATAAAAATAAAATTTAGCATCTTTTAAATCGGGAGAACGCTTTGCTATGAATGGTTTTGCTAAAACATCAATATAACTTCTTCTACCAGCAATAATGAAAGATGCTTTATCCTTTAAAATAGGGGCTTCCACCGAAACTCTCGTAAAAACAGTACCAATACCACCATTAACTTCTAGTTTTTTGCTATTTCCTTCTTTCATTCTGATATCTAAAACAGAGGACGCTCTACCACCATATTGAGAAGGAATACCGCCTTTAATTAATTTTACGTCCTTAACTGCATCCGGATTAAAAATAGAAAAGAAACCAAATAAATGAGAAGAATTATAAACAGGCGCTTCATCCATTAGCACTAAATTTTGATCAATGTTACCACCACGCACATTAAATCCACTTGCACCCTCTCCTACTGTTGTTACACCTGGTAATAATTGAATACTTTTAATAACATCAACTTCGCCCAATAAAGCAGGCATTTTCTGTATTTGCTGAATATCTAATTTAGCAACACCCATTTCCATACTTTTAATATTTGCATCAGCCTTTTCAGCAGATATCACCACCTCTGCTAAATTTTTTCCTTCCTCATGTAATTCTAAACTTATGGTTAGGTTAGAAGTTAAATTTACAACTCTAAAAATTGATTGATAACCAATTAAAGAAAAAATAACTGTATCTGCTCCTTTTGGCAAGGTTAAAGAATAAAAACCATACTCATTTGTGTTAGCGCCAATTTGAGAGTTTTTTTTATAAACTGTAACTCCAATCAATGACTCGCCATTTTTGGCATCCTTAACATACCCACTGATGGTAAATTTTTCTTGAGAAATAGCGCTGTAAGAAGTGCAAATAAAAAATAATAAAATAAGTTTCTTCATATAAATTAAATAGTCGGCTGTGAAATTAGGGAACTTTTTTTAAAATTGTAGTTTCTTGAACGTTTTTTCGTACACATAAGTATGTAACAAATTAAACTAAAAATTGTTGAAATGACTTAATTTAAAATAATAACTACACAAAGATTCAGAGGCAATTTTCTCGGACTTTTTTTATGATTCTATTTTGGGCGTGTCCCACCCCGCCAGCTGGCGGATCGGGTCAGGCTGTGCACTGCAATCTTTTGCAAAGAGACAGCAAAAGGATTTCCGTTTCCATCCTTCACGCGGTTTCATTTCCATCAAACCTTTTGTTAGCAAAAGTGATCTTTGGTTAATATAAAGTCTCAACTTCTTGCTCTTGTATATAAAGCAGTAGTTTTTTTACAGAAGTATAACCTAAACTTAACAAGGCATGCTCGTAATCTCGCATTTGCGCATGATATTTTGAGGCATTTTTCTTTCCTGTTTTATAGTCAATTACAATAGCAATGTTACCTTCAATTACTACCCTATCCGGTCGCAAAATATCGCCACTAGAAGTTAATATTTCTAATTCATTTTTCACTATAACACCATTCTCAAAATAAGACGAAATAGAATTAATAGATAGCAAACTCTTAATTTCTAAAACCATTTTATCTGATTCTTCTTTAGTAATATCGCCTGCTAAAACCGCATTTAAAATAACAGATTCAATATCATCTCTAGTCTTTATTTTCGATAAAATATAATGCACTAAAATTCCATATTCGCGCGCTTTAGTTACTTCCTCGTTTGCATTATAACTTGAGGCACCTTTTATTTTAATTACATCCGAATTTGCATTAAAACTTAATTGACTAATTTGTAATTGCTCTAATCCAATTTTACTGTGTTTAGTTATTTTTTTTGTAAGTGCACCAAATTCTAAAATATTATTTACAGCATCAAACTGAGGCTGTTTTATTGCAAAATCAACTAACCAAGTATGGCAGTTTTTAGCACTATTCTTTTTAAGTTTTGGTGAAATAATATGTAATCGATCTACTGCTCTCGTAAAATCAACATACAACATATTTAAACTATCCAGTGTTTGTTGCTGACGTTCATTTTCTGCTAATGGCTTATAAACAGTTTCGTCAGCTGCTTTGGTTGTATTTATTAAAGCCACAGGCAAATCAACTCCTTCCTCGTCAATGTCTACCCAAATAGATTGAGTCTTCTCAATATCCCATGCCAAAAAAGGTGTGATTACAACTGGAAACTCCAAACCTTTTGACGCATGAATGGTCATAATATTAACTGCATTAATTCCTTCAGGTATTATAACCGATGCTTTTTCGCCACGTCTTTTCCACCAATCTAAAAACAAAGCCGTATTTGATGTATTAATTTGAAGAAATCCTAAAATTTCATCCAAGAAAAATCGTACATATTGAGGATTACTCTCGTTCAATTTTAAAGTGTTGACTATTTCTAAACAACAATCAAATAAATTTGATGCAGTTAATTTTAATAGATCAACTTTTAAATGACACTCATGTAAAATGTCAAATACGGTTTTACTTTTAAATGTATTTAATTCTCTTAAATAAATAACGCATTGTGCTTCGTTACAATAATTTTTATGCCATAAATAATTTATAATAACAGAAGCTGATACCAAATCTTTTTGATTGGAAATATATTTTAAGAACGATAAAAGAACAGTTATTTCTTTTGCGTGATTTAATAATAACGATTCTGCCGATACAACTGGAATATCATTTTTGATTAAAAAATTAGCAATTGTATTTCCATTCTTGTTTTGACGAACAATAATACAGATATCGCTATAGTTGTAACCATCTGTTAGGGCTTTTTGAATATAATTATAAATTACACGCGTGTTGACAGTATCCGTATCTTCCTCCATTAAATCAGGAAAATCAATACTTACATAACCAAACTCATCCTCTTTATGTTCTTGTTTTTGATTGTGATAAATTTTCTTTAAACCTTCATTTAAAACGGTATTGGATAAGTGCTCAAACAGGGTATTATTAAATTTCACAATGGTTGATTCACTTCTGTAATTTTTATCTAAGATCCTTCCTTCAAAATTTCTGATTAACGATTCTTCTCGTTCAATTAATAAATCATTTTTATTGGCAACATTAATATTAGGTAAATTTACAAACTGCTCTACGTCAGCATTACGCCAGCGATAAATAGATTGCTTGCCATCTCCAACAATTAAATTAAAGTTAGCATTTCCTAATGAATTATCAATTAATGGCAACATATTTTGCCACTGCATAGAAGAAGTATCTTGAAACTCATCTAATAAAAAGTGTTTGTATTTATCTCCTAAACGTTCAAATATAAATGGTGTAGGTTCGTTATTTACAACCTCAGAAATGCGTTCATTAAATTCAGAAATAAATAAAATATTTTCATCTTCTTTATATTGCTGAGTAAGTTTAGCTAATTCATTTACTAAACCCATCGCATAAATATTTTTGTAAATCAAACTAAACGCATTATAGCGCTGCTCATTTTCTTGCAAATAAATTAAAACATCATTAGCAATTTTACCCAACTCAATCTTTATACTATCAATACTGGCTTTTTCTTCAACACTTGCTTTTACTACATACCATTTATCTTCATTTATTGATGCGTTCACATAAGTATTAAAAAGCTTATTTTGAGATATGTCTTTTAAGTCAATTAATTTTTTAAAAAAATTATAGATTCCTTTGTCTGAATAATAAAATGCATTTGCTGTTAATTGCTTTTCATTAATTAATTTTAGCGCTTTTTCTCCGTGTGATTTTAAAAAATCTTCATGTGCTTTGGTAGCTGATTTTAATTGTTTTTTAATCACCTCAAAATCAGAAATAGTAAATTTATTTAATTGATTAATTAAATCTCCAATTCCTTCTTTATTAATTTCCTTAATAAAATCAATTAACGTTTGCTCTGGATCCCAATTTTTATTATTTTCAATTTGAGCCAATGAAAACTGAACTAAATAATCAGTAATTAATTTATCCTTCCCTAAATTATTAATAAGCGCTGAAATTACTTTTTTAAATACAGCATCAGAGTCTGTTTCAATTTGAAAATTGATGGGTAGTTTTAAATCTAATGCAAAGGTTCTAATAATACGATGCGTAAAACTATCAATGGTACCAATAGAAAAATCGGAATAATTATGTAAAATATGCGTCAATACAATGTCTGCCCTTGAGTTCAACTCTAATTTCGAAATTTTTAACTCTTCTGAAATCAAGGAACTAAGCATTACATTAGATTCTAAACTCAGCTCTTTAAGTGCTTTTATAATTCGCCACTTCATTTCTGCGGCAGCTTTATTAGTAAACGTAATGGCTAAAATGCCTTTGTAAGCTTTTTCGAGAGCATGCTTATTGACTAACGCTAATTTTAAATATTCCTTAACCAAAGTAAAGGTTTTACCGCTGCCAGCAGAAGATTTATAGACAATAAAATTATTTGTGGAAACAGCTGACATACAAATCGAAGGTAACTATATTAAAATAAAAAGCATAAAAAAATCTAAAACTAAATTTATTTATAGACTATTTAGTTATTTTGTAACGTAATTAATAAATCAACTGATGCCAATTAAAATGAAATTTAAAGGCTTAATGATAGTACTTTCTTTACTATTTTTTTCTTGCAAACCATTTCAAGAAATTACCGTTACAGATGTGGAAGGATTTTATGTAAATAAATTATCAACAAGCACACTCGATGCTGAAATTAAATTAAAGATTAATAATCCTAATAAAGCAGGATTTTCAATCTACCCTTCCGAATTTGAGATTATTTTTAGTGGTATTCGCTTAGGCAAAGCAAAACTCAACAAGAGAGTGCATCTTGACGCAAATGCAGAAAAGGTATATTCATTTCAACTAAATAAAAATCTAGCAGAGTTGAATCCATTTGATGCATTAAAACTTTTGAACTTAGATAATTTAGGTAAAATAGAAATAACCGGCTATTTAAAAGTTGGTAAATTTTACTTAAAGAAAAATTATCCTATTAACTACAACCAGAAAGTAAATTTATTCAAATAACTATTTGTCGACTTTTTAATGTCGATATTTTCTAATTACCAATATTAAAAAGTAAATATTCGGCATTTTACTTAAAGAAAGATTAATCTAAAGCTATCCTCTTAACCGTCTCTACCCAATCATCTCCGCTATTTAAACTCTCTACTAATTGTATTTTGTGGCCACCATGTTTTTCAAAAATTTCTTGGTATTCAGTGCCAATTTCATAAATAGTTTCTAAGCAATCAGCCGTAAATGCAGGCGAGAATACCAATAAGTTTTTAGCGCCTTTATTTGCCAATTCTTCAACTACTTTATCACTAAAAGGCGTTAACCATTTATTATCTAATCTACTTTGAAAACTCAAGGTGTATTTCCCTTCCGGAATATTTAATTTTTCTACCACCGATTTAGTTGTTTGGTAACAAGCAGCCTTATAGCAATAGTAATTGGTTTCAGTAAATTCGTCTTCGCAGTGATGATCCTTGCATAAATAACCATCTTCGTAAACTTTATCAACTTGCCTTTCGGGCAAACCATGGTAACTAAAAATAACATGGTCATACTTAGTAATATCATGCTCTTTGCCTCTATTTACAATACAGTTAATGTAATCTGTATTATCAAAATATTGACTAATAATTTTTAATTCGGGTATAACCCACCATTTACTTACAATTTGCATAAACTCTTGCAAGGCGCTACCCGTGCTACTTGACGCATATTGAGGAAATAATGGAAAAACTATAATTTTATGATAACCTTCTTTTTTCATTCGCTCCAAAACACTTTCCATACTTGGGTTTTTATAACGCATGGCCATTTCCACTTTTATATCTTCACCAACAGATGTCTGTAATTTTTTTTGTAAATCTAGTGAGTGTTTTAATAAAGGTGAGCCTGTTTTTTCATCCCAAATTGCTTTGTATAATTTAGATGAATTACCTGATCTAAAAGGAACAATAATGCCGTTTACCAATATTTTTCTCAATAACCACGGAATATCAATAACACGAGCGTCATTTAAAAATTGAGTCAAATATTTTCTAACATCCGATTTTTTAGGACTATCAGGTGTTCCTAAATTTAAAAGTAAGATGGCTGTTTTATGTTTCATATGGGGATATTATTATTTTTTATTATCATATGGTTTAGCCATGTTATCTTCAAATTTACATGGGCTTTAGGCAACATGACTATTTCATAGTATTTGGCAATTAACCGCAAAGACCGCAAAGTTATTTTTTTTAGGAGAGTTCGCAAATAAGTAACAAAGATTATTTACTATTGTTTGTTTTATGCCCTACGTGGATTAAACTCTCCGTTCTTTGCGACTTTTCTCTGCTTCTTTGCGGTTAAAAGAATATTTCCATAATCCTAAAATTTTTGCCACTTTTACATGCTAAATGAATATAGAAAAAAACACTGAAAATGCTCCAAAGCGAATTGCAATAATGGGCAGCACCGGAAGCATTGGTACTCAAGCTTTAGAAGTTATAAAGGATAATCCTGAACATTTTGAAGTGGAAGTTTTAGTTGCTAATGGCAATTCAGATTTACTTATCAAACAAGCAATTGAACATAAGCCAAATGCAGTGGTTATTGGCGACGAAAGTAAATACCAAGCTGTAAAAGAAGCTTTATTTTCTTATGATATTAAGGTTTTTGCTGGTGCAAAATCTATTGAGCAAATTGTAGAAATGGAAACCATTGATACAGTTTTAGCCTCTATTGTTGGTTATGCCGGATTGGCTTCAACAATTAATGCAATTAAACATAAAAAAACAATTGCACTTGCTAATAAAGAAACTTTAGTTGTAGCAGGAGATATTGTTACAAAGCTAGCGTATGAAAATGCAGTGAATTTATATCCGGTAGATTCGGAACATTCGGCTATTTTTCAGTGCTTAGTGGGCGAATTTGACAATGAAATAGAAAAAATATATTTAACGGCATCAGGCGGACCATTTAGAGGAAAAGACAGGGCATTTTTAGCAAATGTAACAAAAGCACAAGCTTTAAAACACCCAAATTGGGTTATGGGTGCAAAAATCACGATTGATTCGGCGAGTTTAATGAATAAAGGCTTAGAGGTAATTGAAGCTAAATGGTTATTTAATTTAAAGTCAGAGCAAATTGATGTTATCGTTCATCCTCAAAGTATTGTGCACAGTATTGCGCAGTTTACAGATGGTAGCATGAAAGCCCAATTAGGTTTACCTGACATGAAATTACCTATACATTATGCGTTTTCATATCCTCAGCGTATAAAAACAAATTTTCCTCGTTTTGATTTTTTTAACTACCCACAACTCACTTTTGAGAAGCCAGATACCGAAACCTTTGCTAACTTAGCGTTAGCTTTTAAAGCAATGGAAAAAGGAGGTAATATGCCTTGTGTTTTAAACGCAGCTAACGAAATTGTTGTTCAAGCATTTTTAGAAGATAGGATTGGCTTTTTACAAATGAGTGATGTAATAGCTAAGGCACTTGATAAAATGCCGCTAATTAAAACGCCAACTATAGAAGATTATATGCAGTGCGACAAAGAAACACGATTACTAACAACCGAATTAATTAAAAAATAACTATGGGTACTTTTATTAATATAGCACAATTTATTACCAGTTTAGGCTTACTTATTTTGTTGCACGAATTTGGACATTTTATTACAGCGCGTCTATTTAAAATACGAGTAGATAAATTTTATATGTTTTTCGATTTTTTATTTCCGTTACCGGGCATTTTAAATTTCTCGTTATTTAAAAAGAAAATTGGTGATACTGAATACGGTATTGGTTGGTTTCCGATGGGTGGCTACGTGCAAATAGCTGGTATGATTGATGAAAGTTTAGATACGGAACAAATGAATAAACCAGCTGAGCCTTGGGAGTTTAGAGCCCATCCAGCTTGGCAGCGCTTAATAGTAATGCTTGGTGGTATTATCGTTAATGTATTATTAGCATTTATTATTTATGCTATGGTATTATTTACTTGGGGCGAGAAAAAAATACCGATGACTCAATTAAAAGATGGAATTGCTTGTACCGATTCATTGGGAACTTCTGTTGGTTTTAAAACGGGAGATAAAATAATTTCTGTTGATAATAAACCAATCGTTTATTTTGATGATTTAAGAATTGAAATTTTATTAGGTCACACCGTTCAAATAGACAGAGCAGGAGAAAAAGTTGAAATAAACTTACCTAAAGATTTTGTTGATCAAATTGCCAAGACTGAAAACTTCGGATTTATTACAAGTCGTATACCAACTTATTTTATTGGCTTTTCAGATTCTTCCCTGAATAAAAATTCTGGATTGCTTGTGGGAGATAAAGTTATTGGATTAAATGATAGCATAAAAATTACTTATTTTGATGAATTAACTAATGTATTGCAGCTCCACAAAAATGAAAATGCTTCATTAAATATTTTGAGAAAAGGTGAAGCAGTAAATATCCCTGTAAAAATTAGTTCAATAGGAAAATTAGAAATTCATTTTGCAAATAAGTATGACGATATTGAAGCTTTTGGAGGAATTTCTTACGAAAGAAAAAAATACGGATTCTTTGAATCTATACCAGCCGGAATTGCCATGACCTTTGATAAACTAGATTTTTATGTTCGCCAGTTTAAAATGATTTTTACTCCAAGCACAGGGGGTTACAAACATATTGGTGGTTTTAAATCAATGTCAAAAATGTTTGGTGAAGAGTGGATTTGGGAAGATTTTTGGACTCGTACAGCTTTCTTATCAGTGGTATTAGCATTTATGAACTTATTACCAATACCAGCATTAGATGGCGGACATGTTGTATTTACATTATATGAAATGATAACTCGCAGAGCGCCTAGTGTAAAAGTATTAACTTATGCTCAATATGTAGGAATGGCAATTTTATTGTTTTTAATGTTATATGCCAACTTAAACGATTTTGTGCATTTTTTCAAGTAACTTTTAGTAATAAATACATTATAGTTTAGTTGAGAGAACTAAATTTCAAATATAAAATGAGATCCATCTTTTATCTTTTGTCTTTTATCTTGTGCCTTAATCTAAAAGGACAAGATAAAACAATTAGTTCCGGCAATAAACCTTCAACTTCAGTTGCAAATTCAAAACATAAAATCATGTTGATTCCTTTTGAAAACAGGATGTATTTAAGCGAGATTGATTTTTTGATAAATAAAGAATCAAAACTTAATGCCAAACAAATAAAAGAAACCATGAGAGATGGTTTAAACGAACAATTTTATAAAAAGTTAAAATCAAAAATATCTGTCGTTGATTTATTATTAGATACTGCCAAAACAAAAGAAGATTTATCGAACATATATCAATACCTTACTTACCAGTATTTAAAAGTTCCAAATCAGGATAACTATAAAGCTCCCGTAAAAGAAAAAGAAGAAAAAACAATTAATAAGGGGCAGTTGGCAGTTGAGAGTAATAGTGATGCTCGTTTTATGAATGCAAAACTTAAAAATGCAACCTTAGTTCCGTATTTGAGTGGAAAATATAAAACCGACTTGTTTTTATTTTTTAATGAATTAGATATTAAATCATTAAATGGAATACCGGGCGATTTAAATTCAACAACTTCTCGAAAAATTATTTTACATTATACTTTATACACCGTTGATGCTAAAGAAATTAATTCGGGTATAGCAGAAGTTAATTTACCTAATAATGTAAATAACCCAACAAAAATCATCAATACTTACTTTGCCCAATTAGCTAACATTGTGGCTTTACGCATAGATAAAGCCTTATCAATAAAATAATGCTTTTTTAGTAAACCTTTATTGTTAATAAATAGAATACCTAAATTTAAAATCTATAAGTAATACTTTTATTTTTGCTATATAAAAAACACAACAATGAAAATAAATTATTTAACAATTTGCCTTGCTCTATTCATATTAGCATCTTGTGTTCCTCAGCGATTAATGGAGGAAACAAAATCAAAATTGACAAACTGTGAAACAGAATCAGCGGCTGCTAAAAAAAATGCAACCGAATTGGAAGCTAAAAATGCAGAAATGAAGGAAACTATTGCAAAAGATGAAAAAGATTTAGCGGGTTTAAAAAGAGATACAGCTATTTTAGGAACCAATTTAAGATTGTTATCTAATAAGTATGATAAATTAAATATGGTAAACGATCAGTTATTAGATAAATATAATAAACTACTATTAGGTGCTGAAAAAGATAACGCTTCATTGAGCGGGAAATTACAATTAACTCAAGAACAATTACTAAAAAAGGAAGATGAGTTAAAGGCATTGGAATTAAGATTAAATAAACAACAACAAGATTTAGATGCTTTAGCTGCGGAATTAAAAAAACGTGAAGCGCGAGTAAATGAACTAGAGGCTATTCTTAAAAGTAAAGATCAAGCAACAGCTGATTTGAAAAAGAAATTACAGGATGCTTTAATGGGCTTTGAAGGCAAAGGTTTAACTATTACTCAAAAAAACGGAAAAGTTTATGTGAGTATGGATGAATCATTATTGTTTTCAAGCGGAAAAACAGCCGTTGAGCCAAAAGGTATTGAAGCACTTAAAAATGTGGCAAAAGTTTTAGAGCAAAATGCAGATATTAATATTTTAGTGGAAGGTCATACTGATGATGTTCCAATGGCTGGAAAAGGAGAAATTAAAGATAATTGGGATTTAAGTGTGATCAGAGCAACATCTGTAACAAAAATAATATTGCAGAATTCTAAAACCGATCCAACAAGAATCACATCAGCTGGTAGAGGAGAATTTTTTCCTTTAGATCGTGCTAAAACGCCTGAAGCAAGAAAGAAAAATAGAAGAACTGAACTTATCTTAACCCCAAAATTAGATGAGTTATTAAAAGTTTTAGAAAGTAATTAAACTCCAGAAAATCTGTTGCAACTAATAAAATATCAATAATTTAAAATATCTTAACTATGGGAATGATTAAAGAATTTAAGGAATTTGTAATGCGTGGCAACGTTGTTGATTTGGCAATCGGAGTTGTTATTGGAGGTGCTTTTGGGAAAATAGTATCTTCATTAATTGACGATGTAATTACACCATTATTACTAAAGCCAGCATTAGATGCTGCTAATTTAAATAATATTGCAGATTTAAAATGGGGTGCTGTAAAGTACGGCAGCTTTTTATCAAATGTTATATCTTTTGCAATTGTTGCATTCGTTTTATTTTTAATTATAAAAGGAATGAATGCTGCTAAGAAAAAAGAAATAGAAGTTCCTACTGCTCCGGCAGAACCTTCTGCTCAAGAAAAATTATTAATGGAAATTAGAGATTCATTAAAAAAATAAAGCATAAATTATTATAAAAAAACCCTTCAACAATTGAGGGGTTTTTTATTGAGCAGAAAAGTGATTATGATTAAAAATGCATTCATTATTTATATTATTTTAATTAATCTCATCGCTTACATAATAATGTGCTTTGATAAATATCAATCAAAGAAAAAAGGTAGTCGCATTCCTGAAAACAGCTTATTTTTTATTGCACTTTTAGGAGCCCTTGGTATTTATTTAGGAATGAAAACTCCAATACATCATAAAGCAGCTAAAGCGTCTTTTAAATTGGGAATTCCTTTGTTGATTATTTTAAATGTGGTTTGTATTTATATTTGTTCTCGACTACGCTCGAACTGACAATAGTACTTGTGTCACTTCGATCGTAGTCGAGAAGCGTGAACTCATAAAAAAAGCCGCTCAATTTGAACGGCTTTAAAATTTACTAGTGGTGGTGCCCACCGGGTCCATGCACATGCCCGTGGTCTAATTCTTCTGCTGTTGCATCTCTAATTTCTAAAACTTCGCCTACAAAATGTAAATGATGGTCGGCTAAAGGATGATTGAAGTCCATGATCACAAAATCTTCACCAATTTCCTGAACAAAGCCCATTAGTTCATTTCCATCCGCATCATTCATCATTAATTCTTCGCCTTCTTTTACACGTTCCGAATCAAATACGCCATCCACATGAAATGCTTCCTTTGGTATTTTTGCAATCATTTCTTGATCCGTAATTCCATATCCGTTTGCAGGAGTTACTTTAAAGTCAAATTTATCACCAACTTTTTTATTTACTAAATTCTTTTCAAAGTCAGGAATTAATTGCCCTACTCCAAAAATAAATGTAAATGGTTTATCATTGCTTGTTTGCTCTACTAATTCAGGAGCTTCGTTTTCTAAGTAAGATGATAAATGATAATTTACCGATACTACTTTGTTTTGGTTAATAGTCATTGATAGTGTTTATTTTTTTTGCCCGCAAATTTCGCTGATTCCGCGGATTGTTATTTATTGTTTAGAAATAGCTATTACAAATTTCTATCCGCAAGATTAGCGACATCTGCGGGAAAAATTAAAAATCAAATTTAATACCTTGAGATAAAGTTAATTTAGTGCCGTAATTAATAGTGTTTGTTTGACGGCGCATATATGCTTTCCAGCTATCTGAACCGCTTTCACGTCCACCACCTGTTTCTTTTTCGCCACCAAATGCACCTCCAATTTCAGCACCGCTTGTACCAATATTTACATTTGCAATACCACAATCGCTACCATTTACAGATAGGAACTGTTCAGCTTCACGCATATTTAAAGTCATAATAGAAGATGATAAACCTTGAGGAACACCATTTTGTAATGCAATAGCTTCTTCAATGGTTTTGTATTTCATAATATACAAAATTGGTGCAAAGGTTTCGTGCTGAACTATTAAAAATTCATTGTTTGCTTCAGCAATACAAGGTTTTACATAACAACCACTTTCGTATCCTTTACCTTCTAATACTCCGCCCGGTACAATTATTTTTCCACCTTCAGAAATTACTCTTTCAATAGAAACCAAATAATCTTTCACTGCAGCTTTATCAATTAACGGACCTACATGATTATTTTCATCTAAAGGATCGCCTATACGCAATTGCTTGTATGCACTAACTAATTTTTGTTTTACATCTTCATAAATATCTTCATGTATAATTAAACGACGCGTTGACGTACAACGCTGACCAGCAGTACCAACAGCACCAAAAACTAAACCAGGTAAAACAGTTGGCAAATCAGCATGCTGAGAAATAATAACTGCATTATTTCCACCTAATTCTAATATTGAACGACCAAAGCGTTGCGCTACTTTAGCGCCAACAATGCGACCAACTCTTGTAGAGCCAGTTGCAGATACTAAAGGAACACGTCCATCTTCACACATTTTTTCTCCAATAGACCCAGGACTTACTAATAAGCAAGAAACTCCTTCAGGCAAATTATTTGTAGCAGCAACTTCATTCCAAATATTGTGACAAGCCACCGCGCATAAAGGCACTTTACTTGATGGCTTCCAAATACAAACATCTCCACAAATCCAAGCTAAGGCAGTATTCCAATTCCAAACAGCCACCGGAAAATTAAAAGCGGATATAACTCCTACAATTCCTAATGGATGCCATTGCTCATACATACGATGATTCTCTCTTTCCGAGTGCATCGTTAAACCATATAACTGACGAGAAACTCCAACTGCAAAATCGCAAATATCAATCATCTCCTGAACTTCACCTAAACCTTCTTGGAAAGATTTACCCATTTCATACGAAACTAATTTCCCTAAATCATTTTTCTTAGCGCGTAATTTTTCGCCATACTGACGAACAATTTCACCACGCTTGGGCGCTGGAATATTACGCCATACTTTAAATGCTTCTGATGCTACCTGAACTACTTTTTCGTAATCTGATTCATTTGCCACTTGTACTTTAGCAATTAATTTTCCGTCAACCGGACTGTAAGATTCAATAACATCTCCACTTGCAAAATAATTTTTACCAGTAGCGCATCCATTGTTTAAGTCTTTAATACCTAATGATTTTAGTACTTTTTCCATATGTTTTTAATCTAATTATTTTTAATTTTGAATGTTAAATATAGCTATAATCTCAGATTTTGAGAAAGAAATTAGATGAATTGTGGATAAATGATGATATACATCAATGTATAATAAACGTTACCAAATTCTCTCTTTTTAAACTACTTATTGTTGTGGAAATTTACTCATATCCATGTAGCCTAGCTCCCATTGGTGACCGTCTAAATCAGCAAAGCTATGCTGATACATCCAGCCATGATCAGCCGCATCCTTGTATATTTCTCCACCTGATTCTTTGGCAATATTTACTAGTTCGTTTACCTTTTCAACGCTTTCCACTTCTATAGCCAATAACACTTGCGTTGTTTTTTGTGCATCTGCTATTTCTTTTTTAGTAAAGTTTTTAAAATGATCATAGGTTAAAAGCATCACAAAGATAGTTTCGTTTAAAACCATGCAAGCTGCAAATTCATTGGTAAATTGTGGATTTTTGCTAAACCCAAGTTTAGTATAAAAATCCATAGACTTTTGTAAATCTTTTACTGGAAGATTGATGAAAATTTTTGATGTTATAAATTCCTTGCGTTCCATGGTATAAATTTACTAATACAAAGTTCGTCAATATTTACATATGTGTTCTTGACGTATGATAAGATTTTTTTTAACACATAGTCACATAGTTATAGATACTATGTGACTATGTGTTTTAAATTGTACGAGGCTCAATCAAATCCCACAAATTACCATATAAATCAGCAAACACTAAAACAGTTCCGTGTGGTTTAATAGTAAGCTCTTCAACAATAGTAACTTTTTTATGTAATAAATTTTGATAATCTCTTTTAATATCATCGGTGTATAAAAACAAAAATACGCGTCTGCCAGTTTGGTTACCAATTCGGCTTTGTTGTTCCTCGTTACTTGCCTTTACTAATAAAATAGTTGTTCCTGTGCTGCCTTGAGGCGCTATCATTACCCAACGTTTAGTTGGACTCATTACTTTATCTTCTAATAAAATAAAATGTAACGTTTGAGTATAAAACTTGATGGCTTCGTCATAATCGTTTACTACTAAAGCTATGTGAACGAGGGATTGGAGCATTAATCAATCGTTGCAATCACTTTTAACTCAATTCCAATTGGAGTTGGCAAGCAATTAATTTCGATGGTGGTGCGGCAAGGAGGATTTTCTTTAAAGTACTCCGCCCAAATCGCATTATAAATTTTAAAGTCATCTTTCATGTTAGTTAAAAAAACTTGTACGTCCACAATTTTATCCCAGCTGCTGCCAGAGTCTTCCAAAATATATTTAATGTTACGAAATACGCTGTGGCATTGCGCAGCAATATCATAAGAAGTGATGTTTCCGTTTTCGTCTAATTCAACTCCTGGTATTTTTTTTGTACCACGTTCGCGCGGACCAACACCGCTTAAAAATAATAAATTACCAACACGGCGTGCGTGGGGATATAAACCAACTGGTTCAGGTGCTTTTGATGATTCAATAGAGTTACTCATGTTCTATAATTTTTAATTATTTATTATTTAAAAGCATTCCAACCTTGCGCTGAAATAGGGTGAGAAGTGCCAGCTTTAGCTACTAAGTTAATACCACTTTCTTTTGGCGTCATGTGTCCAATTATTGTAAAATCTGGCAAATGTTTTATTTTATCATAATCTGCCATTGATATGGTAAATAGTAATTCATAATCTTCGCCACCACTCAGAGCGCAAACCGTTGGGTCTAAATTAAACTCACGGGCAGTATCAAATGTCTGTGGATCTAAAGGAATTTTTTCTTCATACAATTCGCAACCTAAATTTGATTGTGTGCAAAGGTGCATTAATTCAGAAGCTAAGCCATCGCTCACATCTATCATACTGGTTGGTTTTACATTTAAACCTTTTAGTAATTCAATAATATCAACACGCGCTTCAGGCTTTAACTGACGTTCTAAAATATAATCGCTGCCTATTAAATCGGGCTGTACATTTGGGTTATCTTTAAATACAAATTTCTCTCTTTCTAAAATTTGCAAACCCATATAAGCCCCACCTAAATCGCCGCTTACACATAATAAATCTTTTTCCTGAGCACCATTTCTGTAAACAATATCTTCCTTATTTGCTTCACCAATTACAGTAACGCTAATTACTAAGCCGCTAGTTGTTGAAGTTGTATCTCCACCAACTAAATCAACGTTGTATTTATTACATGCAAAAATCATTCCGGCGTACAATTCTTCTAACGCCTCTACCGAAAAACGGTTAGATGCCGCAATGCTTATTGTGACTTGTTTTGGAGTACCATTCATGGCACAAATATCAGATAAGTTAACTGTAATTGCTTTGTATCCTAAATGTTTTAAGGGCACATAAGTCAAATCAAAATGTACACCTTCCACCAGCATATCAGTTGATACCAAAGTATGTTTTTCGCTATCATATTTTATAACGGCGGCATCATCACCAATTCCTTTGATGGATGAATCGTTATGTATTTCAACGTGTTCAGTTAAGTGCTTAATTAATCCAAACTCACCTAATGTTGTTAATTCTGTTCTTTCTGTATTTTCTAGCATAATTATTTCTTTTAATGGAACGCAGATATCACTGATGGTTATGATTTTTATGATTTTTCATCTTAACTAATCCTAAAAAATCTATGTTATCAGCGTTCTATTCCTTTATTTAAGTTTAACACAAACATTTTTAGGCTCTGTAAAAAAGTCTAATGCTTCAAAACCACCTTCTCTTCCAACTCCCGATGATTTAACTCCACCAAATGGCGTTCTTAAATCACGTAACAACCAACAGTTAATCCAAACAATACCTGTATGTAAATCCATAGCCATGCGGTTTGCTCTGGTAATGTCTTGTGTCCATAATACAGATGCTAAACCATATTGAGTTGAGTTAGCAAATTTTAAAACTTCTTCTTCCGTATCAAAAGGCATAATGGTAACAAAAGGTCCAAAAATTTCTTCTTGGTTAGTCCGGCAATCGTACGCTAAGTTTTCGATGATGGTTGGTTCTAAATAATAACCATTTTCAAATTCACCACCAACCATTGCTTGTTTACCACCACATAATACTTTACCGCCTTCTTGCTTTGCTAGCTCAACATAAGATAAAATCTTTTCCATGTGGGGTTTAGAAACAACCGCACCAATTTTTGTTTTTTCATCTAATGGTGCGCCTACTAACAGTTTTTGTGTTTTAGCTACAAAATCTGTTTTAAATTTTTCGTAGATAGAACGTTCTACAAATATTCTAGAACCACATAAACAAATTTGTCCTTGATTTGCAAAAGACGAGAGCATGGTTGTTGATAGCATTTTATCATAATCACAATCAGCAAAAATGATATTTGGATTTTTACCACCTAATTCCAATGATAGTTTTTTAAACATTGGCGCAGCAATACTAGCAATGCTAGCGCCCGTTTTTGTACCACCAGTAAACGAAATTAAAGGGACATCTTTACTACTTACAATTGCATTTCCAACTTTATGTCCAAAGCCATGTACAATATTTAAAACACCTTTTGGTAAACCAGCTTTAATACAGATTTCTGACAATAAATAAGCGGTCATTGGTGTAATTTCTGATGGCTTAGCAACAACGGTACAACCGGCAGCCAAGGCAGGAGCAATTTTCCAACTGAATAAATACAATGGCAAATTCCAAGGAGAGATACAACCAGCCACACCAACAGGTTGACGCAAGGTATAATTAATAGCTGTATCTTCCATGCTATGCGCATGAGCAGCATAGTGCAAAATGCCTGTTCCATAGAAATGAAAGTTAGCAGCCGCTCTTGGTATATCAACTGTTTTAGCTAAGTGTAATGGTTTGCCATTATCTAAACTTTCTGCTAATGCCAAATCATGTAATTGGTCTTCAATTAAAGAAGCAATTTTTAATAGATATTTAGAGCGGGTTTCTTTAGGAGTGATGCTCCAGATTTTAAAAGCTTCTTTGGCTGCTGAAATTGCTTTTTCTGCATCTCGCTCATCGCTATCAGGAATTAAGGAATATACAATTCCGCGTGAAGGATCGTAGTTTTCGATATGTTGGTTGGAGATTGGATCTACCAACTCACCATTGATATAATTTTGTAGTTTGAACATGGTCATAAATAGGACACTAATTTAAGTAAATAGCGCCAATTTTTAACCAAAATTAGATTAAACTTAGTTTCTATTGCTATAGAGTTCTAATAATGCCTTTTTATTTGATTTATTGTTTTAATGTAGAGGTTGCATTTCTTCTAACAAATAGATTCTCTTCTTTAAAAATCAATGCAGTACTATTTTATTTTTAGAAAAAATAGTACAATTGATAGAATGTGATTTAAAATAGGTTATTGAAGAATGTGGTTACTTTTTGTTTTTATATATTATGATTACATTAGCGTCTATTTTATTATGAGAAGTAACATCTTGATAGTTTTTATTTGCCTGATAAAATGCAATATCACGCTCTGTCAAGATATTATATATATGGCCAATGGTCAGAAAATTGAAGCAAACATAAAAGAAATTTCTGAGGATGGCATTACCTATAAAAATTACAATGACGTCGATACAAATAGCTCTTCATTTTTTATAAATAGAACTAGTGTTGTACTCATTAAATATAATAACGGCGTTACAGAAATATTTAATGCAAATCCTAATGAATTGAAGAATCAAGGAACAGAAGTATTTGGTAGCAGTGGGAAAAGTAAAAAAGTAGATGACCTGTATTACCTAAACAAAAACTTACTTTCAATTAATGCTCTTGCATTAGCAAATGGAGATTTTACGTTAATGTATGATCGTGATGTATTAAATAATAAGATTCAATTATCTTTTTTAGGAGGTTATAACTTTAACTCAAGAATGGGTGCCTTAAACTTATACATAACTGATTCAAAAGATAAAGCAAAAAAAGTATTTGATGCAGGTATGGGAATTAATTACCTTTTCGATAATACTATCAGTAATAGAATAAATTATTTTGTAGGATTTTTAGGTAAGTATATGGTGTACAATTATCAGCAATTAGTTGACACTACTAATAATCAAAAAAAATATCAACCCGCAACAGGAAACCAAATTTCATTAATGCTTACTAATGGTTGTTTATTTCGTATTTCTCCAAATTTTAATGTCAAAATAATTTGTTCAATCGGAAAGTCCGTAAATTCTGTGACATTGGATAAAATAAATGATAAAGGAGAAAAAATAGATTATTCTAACTTTCCTAAAATGTATTTAGGATATTGTTTTGGATATCGATTTTAAAATAATGAGGTCAGTCATTATAATTATAATAGTAATGAGTTTTAAGTTTTCTTATGCTCAGGATAAACTATTTTTAAGAAATGATAGTATTATTCAATGCAACGTAGTTTCCATATTTGGTTCAATAATCAACTATAAACTTCTTAATCAAAAAGAATTACAAAAGATTCCTAAATCACAAGCCATTCTCATTGAATATAAAAGTGGCAAAATATGTTTTTTTAATTCAGGAATAGTTGCGGATGTTGCAGATTCAATTCCTCATATTGAAACGAAAGCTGAAAAGAACACTCGCGAGTTGGAAGAATTCAAAAAAAAGGAGTTAACCTACCCAAATAATTTCATTGGATTTTACCCAACACAATTGCTTCTTGGTCGTTTTACAATGTCATACGAAAGATTATTTGCCAATAAATCAATTGGAATAAATATCCCTTTAAGCATAACATTTAATCCAGGAAATGCTTTACGCTTTATAGCTACAGGCTCTTCATCTGTTTCAACTAATGCAACAAGCACTAATACTACAAATAATAACAACACTAGAAATAATAATGAGCCACCGCCATCTGGCGTTGGATTTATTGGTGGATTTGATATTAATTATTATTATGATATTGAACCAGAAACAAAATACTATTTTGGACCACGAATTCGTTATGGTACAGACATCTTGTTGGGTTCTATTGAAGGATTAACTTTTCAAATTCAAAATGGGATTATGCTCACTAGCGGAAAAAATTTTGCGACCAATGTTGGATTTGGTGTAGGATTTTTTAAACTTTCAGCAAAATATGCCAATTATCCTGGTTATACATCAAAGCAAGTCTATCCTTGGATGTCAATTACTTGGAGAACTTGCTATAGATTTTAAAGTTTATAACGATGCTCATAGCCTAAATTCCCTTGCAAGCCACCACAATGTATAATAAGTATTTCATGTTCTTTATGTAACATATTATTTTTCATTAAATCAAACGCAGCAAAAAATAGTTTGCTTGTATAAACATAATCTAAAGGAATTGCAAAGGTCGCTTCAAACCATGATTTAAATTCTAACAATTCAGAAGTATGTTTTGCATATCCACCAAAGTGATAATTGTTTAAAATAGTAGTTTGAGGTTCATGAGCTTTCGCTTCAAATTTTAATACGTTTATAACAGTTAATTTTTGATTGGGAAGCAATGATTTAGAAATGCCTTTGTACGTAGTTCCTGTTCCGGATGCACAAAATATATTTTTGTAATGAAAAGATTCTGACGTTAAAATTTCTTCGCAACCTTTTTGTCCTAATCTATTATCACCGCCTTCCGGAATAATATAAGCATCAGGATACATGTATCGTAATCTTTGCAAGTAGCTGCTATCATTTTTTTGTGAGTATTCGTCTCTGCTTATAAATAACAACTCCATGCCGTTTTTTTGAGCTAGAGAGAGAGTAGGATTATTGATTGATGTTTCTTCTCCTCTAATAATTCCTATACTTTTTAAGCCACTTAATTTACAAGCTACTGCAGTAGCAGCGATGTGGTTTGAAAACGCACCGCCAAAAGTTATGATGGAGTTTTTACTTTCTTTTTGAGCTTGTTCCAAATTATATTTAAGTTTAAACCACTTATTTCCGGATATTTCAGGATGAATTAAATCTAAACGAAGTATACCAATACGATAACCGTTATAGTCTATTTGATTAATAATAGGAGAATAATTAATCATTTCTAAAACCAAACATCCAAACAAAAAATAAATTCATTTCTTTCTTTTTGATATTTTCCGTTATACAAAAAGTTTTCTTTTTCGGAATTTAATTGCCGACCTTCAATACTTAAAGCCAAATTCTTTAAAGGTTTGTATTCAATCCCAAAAATAGCCCCCCACGTATATTTTCCCATATTTGATCCTGAACTCAATATTTCATCCTTATCACTAAACCATTCGCCTCTTCCATAAAAACCAATTTTTTTAAAAGTTTGGTGCTTAAAAATAATTAGCGAACTATTCATAAATGCGGTGCTAACGGTTGTTTGATTAATTCGCTTACTGTATTCCTGAATACCATAATTAAACTCAGCACCCATACTTATTTTATTTTTTTGATAGGTCAAATAAAAATTATGATAAAATCGTTGATGTTTTAATTTTATAGAATCAGGCGTATCATCTCCTGTAATGAAATTATAAGTCATTGATAGATTATCATTTGGAGCAAATACAATTGAACTTCCTAGTAGTTTGTTTTTATTCGTTTCTATAATCGAACTAAAACTATTAAAGGAGTTTAATTGAACGCTTAGTTTTGGCGTAAGTAAGTATGTTAGTTTTGCTCCCGAAAAAAAATAGGGTTCATATACGTTAGCTAAAGTCATACTTGAAGTTATATTTTCTCTGGGTTGAGTACTTTCTAATCCAATATGCGATCTAAAAATCCCAGCATCTAGCCACAAATTCTTTATCAATTCAAC
>JBIKOX010000052.1:0-15354 GCA_044357775.1 Bacteroidia bacterium
TCATATTAAATTTTGATGGCCATGTACTTTCAGCAATATCGCCGTAATGAAGAGAAACATTACTTCGTATTTTTTTTGATTTGTAACTTAACGAAATCATTACCATATTTAATCCAAATTGGTTATTTCGTGCCGCCATTGTTGCATGTTTCACGTAGTCTACAAGTTTGTCTTCTGTATAATAAGCATAATAGGTACTTAAGTAAGCGCCAATTTCTAATTTAGGTTCACTTAATTTTTCGTCAAAGGCTAATTTTTTATTTTGAAATAAAACATTAGAATCATTTTTTAATTGAATACTAATAAGTTTCTTTCTTATTGAATCTTGTTGCGCTATTGAAGTTGAAGCGAAAAAGACAAAAAGAATTAAAGTAGTATATTTACAGACTGAAATCATGCCGTAAAATTAATCATTAATTTAATGTTTAATAAAGAATTAGACCCAGAAGACTTTTATTATAGCCCAGAGGGTTATATTATATTTACCGAAAAATATCATTTAAAACGTGGCTATTGTTGTAAAAATGGCTGCAAACATTGCCCGTATGGGTACAATAAAAAAACAGGTAAATTTGATAATGAGAAGAAATCTTAAATCGTTTAAAAGGTTTCTAAATTCATTTTAATTTTAGATATTTGACAATTACAATTTCTAATTTGTTAAAGCTAAGCGCACTTAATAATAATCAAATTCATTACCTTAACATTGGTTTAATGATTTTATCGGCAATACTTGCCTTTATTCTTCCATTCGAATTGTTTTTGTTTTCCTATGCTGTTTTAGGTCCACTTCATTATTTAACAGAAATTGGTTGGCTTCACAAAAAAAATTATTTCACAAAAGGTAAATACGATTTTTTATTCTTGAGTATTTTGTGCGCCTTGGTTTTTTACTTTTCTTTTATCAAACCTGCAAAAACTGAATCTCAAATTCCTCATATTATTTTGTTTGCAGGTTTATTATCGCTCATTTTTGTATTCGTAAAAGATAATTTATACCGAGTGGCTTTAGCTTTATTGGCTATCATAGGATTAACACTAGCTAAAACAGGTAGTACTTATTTTATTTGGGTAGGTGTATTTTTGCCAACCATCATTCATGTATTTATTTTTACATGGGCTTTTATGTTTTATGGAGTTTTAAAAAATAAATCGTTTGCAGGTTATTTATCAGTTATAGCACTAAGTATAATTGCATTATCTTTTTTTGTTATTAGGGCACCTGGCCTGCAATATGAGGTATCTGCTTATGTTGGAAAAAGCTATGATTTATTTTATTTATTAAATAAATTTTTAATTGAATTTTTTGGGTTAACATCAAATGCTAATGATGATGGAACTTTGGTTTATAAAACCAATGCAGGATTCATCGTGATGCGATTTATTGCATTTGCCTACACCTATCATTATTTGAATTGGTTTTCTAAAACTTCAGTTATACAATGGCATAAAGTCCCAAAAAAAACGCTATTTATTACTATTTCATTATGGTTATTTTCAGTTGCACTGTATGTAGTTGATTATAATATCGGACTAAAAGCTTTGTATTTTTTAAGCTTTTTGCACGTTTTTTTAGAATTCCCCTTAAATATTACCTCATTTCAAGGTATTATTAATTCAGTTTTTCCTGTTAAGAAATAAGAATTTAAAGTCTATTTTCAGTAGTTTTGGTTAAAAATTAATCATTATCTTAGGGGTTCAAAAAAATGTTGTGAAAATTTCTAAAGAGTTTAAAATAGGTATTATTGTAACAGCTGCTATTGGCTTATTTATATGGGGATTTAATTTCCTTAAAGGATTTGATATCTTTAGTCGTAAGTACGAATTATACGCTGTTTATCCTAAAATTGACGGGCTAATTGAAGCAAATCCGCTATTAATTAATGGTTTTAAAGTAGGGCAGATAAATAAAATTTCTTTGATTAAAGACAATAATGGGCAGTACGGCGTACTTGTAAAGTTTTTATTGACAGAGGATGTGCAAATTCCTAAGCGCTCAATAGCGCGGGCAGTGAGCTCTGATTTATTAGGATCAAAAGCGGTTGAAATTATTTATAGTAATGAATCAGAATTTGTAAAATCAGGTGATACTTTGGTAGCAGAAACTGAGGAAGGATTAAAAACAGCCGTTAGTAAGCAATTAGCACCTTTACAAAAAAAGATTGAAGGTTTGGTTTCTTCCGTGGATTCTGTTATGACTATTGTAGAAGTAGTTCTGAATGACAAAACTCGTGAAAATTTGAGTAAGTCTTTTGAAAGCATAAAAAAAGCCATTCAAAGTTTAGAACAAACTGCTTATAAATTAGATGACTTAGTAGCATCCGAAAAATCAAAAATATCGTCTATTTTAACTAAATTAAATAGTTTAGCCGGAATGCTTGAAAAAAATACCGGTAAAATTGATAATGTTATTGGTAATTTTAGTAATCTATCCGATAGTTTAGCTAAATCAAATTTAAAAAGTGCTATTGAAGAAGCCGATAAAACCTTAGCAGAACTTAACAAGTTAGTTGCTCAAATTAATTCAGGACAAGGTACTCTTGGTAAATTAGCTAAAAACGATTCTTTGTATAATAACTTAAATAAGGCTAGTGATGATTTAGATAAGTTAATGAAGGATTTACGAATTAATCCAGAACGCTATATTCACTTCTCCGTTTTTGGAAGAAAAGATAAAAACAAACCTAAACTCTAATTTCGCTCTATGATTTCATCAATCATTTTTGTCGCCTTTTTTATTGTCGGAACAACATTTTTTTTCATCAATGCAAAAAAAATTCGACGCAATATTTTACTAGGTAAAAATATTTCAATTACTGATAATAAAGCTGAACGTTTAAAAACAATGATATTGGTTGCGTTAGGCCAAAAAAAAATGTTCACGCGCCCTATTCCCGCATTATTACATTTATGCTTGTACGCAGCTTTTGTAATTACGCAAATAGAATTAATTGAAATTATTTTTGATGGTGTAACTGGACATCATCGAGCTTTTAGAGCTTCGTTGGGAGGGTTTTACACATTTATGGTCAGTTTTATTGAGATATTATCAGTATTAGCGTTTGTTGGAACTGTGGCATTTTTAGCACGAAGAAATTTATTAAAAATACCTCGCTTAGTAAAAAGCGAATTAAATGGCTGGCCAAAATTAGACGCGAATATTATTTTAATTATGGAAATCATTTTAATCTGTTTTATCTTTATGATGAATGGTGCAGATGAAGTATTGTATTCGAGAGGCCAATCTCACGCTGAAAATTTAGGCGATGCTTCATTAGGTTTATCAATCAGTAGTTATGTAGGGCCGTTAATTTATGGTTCAATGCCAACTCCCGGACTTCATGTTATTGAGCGCATTGGTTGGTGGGGCCATATCATTATGGTATTTAGTTTTTTAAATTATTTACCATTTTCAAAGCATCTACATATTTTATTAGCTTTCCCTAACACCTATTTTTCTAACTTAAAAGTTAAAGGACAATTTGCTAATTTATTTGAAGTTACAGATGTTGTAAAACCTAATTTTGATTCTGCTTATCAACCAGTATTAGATCCTAACGCCGTAATTAAATTTGGTGTAAAGGATGTAACAGATTTAACTTGGAAAAATTTATTGGATGCCTATTCATGCACCGAGTGTGGCCGTTGCACCTCTGCTTGTCCGCAAAGTATAACTGGTAAAGCGTTATCTCCTCGTAAAATTATGATGGATACCAGAGATAGATTGGAAGAAGTTGGAAAGAATATTGATGCAAATGGCGGAACTTTTATTGACGACGGAAAGACATTATTAGGAGATTACATTAAACATGAAGAAATTTGGGCATGCAACACTTGTAATGCTTGTGTTCAGGAATGCCCAGTTAATATTGATCCTTTAGCTATAATTGTAGGTTTACGTCAGCAATTAGTATTAGAGCAAAGTTCTGCTCCAAACGAGTTAAATGGTATGTTTTCAAATTTAGAAAACAACGGTGCACCATGGCAATTTAGTCCGGCAGACAGAGCAAATTGGATACATGAACAGTAGACAGTATTTAGTAGACAGAATGCAGATTAGAAGTCAAACAAAAGAGTAAAAATAGTTGATGAGTGATAATTTAGGATATAAAAATTTAATAGTGTACAAGAAATCTTATGCAGCAGCTATGGAGATTTTTAAAGAAACTAAGTCATTTCCAAAAGAAGAAATTTATTCTTTAACTGATCAAATAAGACGATCGTCACGTTCTGTATGTGCCAATATTTCCGAAGGATATAGAAAAAGATTATACCCGAAGCACTTTGTTTCTAAACTAAGTGATTCGGATGGCGAATGCGCTGAAACAATGGTGCATTTGGATTTTGCTAAAGATTGCGGCTATTTAAATGAAGAAAAACATAAATTAATTACAGAAGAATATTTACAAATAGGAAGGATGTTAGGAAGTATGATGAGTTCTCCGGAAAAGTTTTCGGTTAACAAACTGCCAACTGCTCCTGCTAACTAAAAAGACTATGAATTCAATAAAGGTTCCAACGATGCAAGAAAAAATAGCCAAAGGCGAAACACCCGATATTTTATTTTGGGTTGGTTGTTCAGGTAGTTTTGATGACAGAGCAAAAAAAATTACGAAAGCTATTGTTCGTATTTTAAATCATGTAGGTGCAAATTTTGCCGTACTTGGTGTTGAAGAATCTTGCACTGGCGATCCTGCTAAACGTGCGGGAAACGAATTTTTATTCCAAATGCAAGCCATGCAAAATATTACTATTTTAAATGGATATGATGTTAAAAAAATTGTAACAGGTTGCCCCCATTGCTTCAACACAATTAAAAATGAGTATCCCGAATTAGGTGGAAAATACGAAGTGATTCATCATACCGAATTGGTTCAGCAATTAATTAACGAAGGAAAATTAAAAGTTGAAGGTGGAGAATTTAAAGGAAAAAAAATTGTGTTTCACGACCCTTGCTATTTAGGGCGTGCAAATAATGTATACGAAGCACCTCGTGATGTGATTTCGAAATTAGATGCTGAGTTAGTTGAAATGAAACGCAGTAAAGCAAATGGATTATGTTGCGGAGCAGGTGGAGCACAAATGTTTAAGGAAGCAGAAAAAGGAATGAAGGAAGTAAATGTTGAGCGTGCAGAAGAAGCATTGTCACATAATCCTGATATTATTGCTGTTGGCTGCCCTTTTTGTAATACAATGATGACGGATGGCGTAAAACATTTTAATAAAGAAGATAAAACCAAAGTATTAGATGTTGCGGAATTAATTGCAACTGCTAATGATTTATAATTAAAGTTAATGAAAAATATACTTTTTGTAGTTCTTATTTCAGCATCCTTATTTTCCTGTAATTCTAAAGAAGCTGGCGCGGATGAGAATACATATAAAACTGATTCTCTATTAAAAATAATTAATTCACCTGAGTTAGCAGCCTTAAATAAAAAAATTCTTGATAATCCAGAAGAAGCAAACCTTTATAACGAGCGAGCAAAAATATATTTACAATTTAAACAATTTGATGAGGCTATTAATGATTCTAAACGATCGTTAAGAATGGACTCATCAAATGCTGGTTTCTATTTAACGGAAGCGGATATTTTTTTTGCATCAAATGAAACCAGAAATGCCAAAGATGTTTTAGAAAAAGTTGTCAAAAAATTCCCTGAAAATACAGAAGGTTTGCTAAAACTAGGCGAGCTATATTATTTTGTAAAACAATATGAAAATGCCTTTGCTAAAATTAATCAAGCTTTAAAAGTTAACCAAAATTTAGCGAAAGCATATTATTTAAAAGGAAGTATTTACCGAGAAATTGGGGATACAGGAAAAGCTATTTCGAGTTTAGAAACAACCATAGAACAGGATAATAAAAATTATGGTGCTTTTTTAGATTTAGGGATAATTTATGCTGCTAAAAAAAATCCTCTCGCTTTTCAATATTATGATAATGCTCTTTCTATTAATCCTTCAAGCAATGATGTGTTATATGCAAAAGCAAAATTATTTCAAGATTTAGAAAAAATAAACGATGCCGTTTTGATTTATAATAAAATTTTAAAAAACAATCCTGCTCATTTATTTTCTTTATATAATTTAGGAGCGATTGAATATAGCATGAATAAAAATCCAAAAAAAGCCATCGACTATTTTTCAACTGCAATAAATGCTGATGCTAAATACACAGAAGCTTACTTTGCGCGTGCAGTATGTTATCAGGAATTAAATGAAAACGAAAACGCTTCGGCAGATTATAAGATGTGTTTACAATTAAAACCAAATTACGCCCCAGCAATAGATGGATTAAATTCTGTTGGTAAATAAATAACGTTTTAGCTAACCAAAAGTGGCGATAATTAAGATTTTAAGATGAAATCACTTTTTATCCTATTAAATCTGTGTAATCTGCGTTGTATTATTTTTTAATCACGGATTACAAATTCGCGACAACGAGGTATTTTTACATAAATAAAATGGAACGCTGATGCCGCAGATAATTAAGATTTTAAGATGAAATCATTTTTAATCCTATTTAAATCTGCGTTATCTGCGTTCTATTATTTTTCGATACTCTTGGTCTTATCATCAACAGTTGTTTACATAAGTTAATGGAACGCTGATGACGCAGATAATTAAGATTTTTGCCGCTGTTGGTGTTATCACCAACAGCTTATTTACATTATTTTTACTTGTTGTTTATAACACCAACAAGGGCACAATAGTTAAAAAGCCCTAACCGCACGCACATAGCCTGCGTAGTACTTATCGCCGTAGTTGGTGGCGGAGCCACTGTAGAAGTTGAAGGTCCACGCGGTGGTGGCGTCGTTCTCCGAACTACTCCAATAGGAGGCCGCTGATAATTGAGTTGCACCTGCAATTTGAGATATAGCCCTTGACACTGTATAATTATTATTCCAAAGCATATTTAATTCTTGTAATGATGGTAAGTACCAATCACTTTGCCCACCATTAGTAGAGTTTAAACATAATGCGGCTGCGCTATTGGTATGCCCTGCTTGGTTAATAATAGCATTACTGTTGCTTAAACCATCCCAATTACTTTGAGCTGCAGGGCCAATTAAAACTTGGTCTATATTACTCCAAACTTGTGCTGTGCTTAAATCAGTTTTATCTACAATTAAACCATGTTCAACACCTGCATTATCTTTAAAAAGATGAAAAATAACACCACCACCAAATTGCTCGCCAATATAATGTGTAAAATTACCAGCGCCGCCAGCATTACTAGCTGTTATTGTATTGTTAGTAATACTAATTCCTGAACCGGCAATTAATTTTTGTTGTTTATTGTTCCAATTTGCTGTATCTACAGTTGTAATACCCTTTGCAACTGAGGTTCCAAAAATTGGGTCTGTTTCAGTAGCTGCTCCACCAACAATACTTTCGGCAGTTTTAGCATGCAAGGCATAAGGCACACTTAATAATTGCGTAGTTCCCATCGTTAAAAAATTAGTACTGCCGTTAGCATCCATACCAACTTTTAAATAATAGTTATCGCTACTCCAATTAATAGCAGCCATGCTGCCGCTTTGCACCGCACCTGCACCAACCGTTAAATTAAATAAACCAAAAGCATCGGTATTTACAAAATGGTTTTCTTGGTATTGCAAAACGCCCAATGCGGATGTTTTTACTATACCTATTTGTATACCTATAGTTGTATTAGCAATTGGCACACCGGCAGCGTTGCGCGCTACGGCGCTATAATTAAATGCATTTGGTGGCACTTGCGCAATTAATAAATTGCTGATGCAAAAAGCGAGCGTTAAAAGTGTAAATAGTTTTTTCATAGTTTTAAGTTTTAAAATTTAGTGTTTAATTAATTTGTAAGTTGCTAACGTGGTATTGGCATCATCTTTTAAAACTAAAAAATAAGTACCCGCTGTGTAACCTGCTGTATTAATACCAATACGGTTACTCATACCGGCATATTTTTGTGTGCTTAGTTGTTTTCCTTGCACATCAACTATATCAATAGTTACCCAGCTTAACTTGGTGGCTAAAATATCTACAAAAACTAATTCGGTAGTTGGGTTAGGATAAACCTTTACATTTAGTAAATCTTTATTGGCTTCAGTTACTGATAGCACAGACGTACTAACCGCTGCCCCCGAAGTAAAACCATTACCTAATGTATTTCCATTAGCATCAGTTTGCGCTAATACTACTAACTCGCCTACCGTAAAACTTAATGAGCCATTACTTTGTGTCATTTTTGTGCCACCACTGTTTACCGATTGTGGCGCAATGCTTTGAGCGTTAGTTAAGCTGCTAAAAAATACACCTACTGTAAAACCAGCAAGGCATTTTAATTTATAGTTTGTCATTATTTTTATGTTTAATTAGATTAAGAAACTTAGTTGACAAACGAATGTACAAATTTTTACTATAAATTAGGCTATTGTATAATTTATATAAGGTGCGCAAATTTTAAGAGGATGTTGTCGTATCGAAGTTCTATTTTTTTAATAATCACGAAAAAATCATTTTTTAATCCTATTAAATCAGTTTTATCTGCGTTCCATTTTTTTAATAATCACGGATTACAAATCCGCGACAACGAGGTAAATAATACAATGTTGGCGTTATTCCAAAACAAATTGTTTAGCTGCTATTTTTTTACCATTATCCAATACATTCAAAATATATTGGCCCTTTGCTAAATCAGAAACAGAAATAATATTTTCATTCGTAATATTGCTAATTTGTTTTACCATTTTACCTTGAAGATTATAAATTTCGATGTTGGCCTTTCCAAACGAACTAAACTTTAAAATAGTTACATTTAATACAGCAGAAGCAGGATTTGGAAACAAATTCAATTCAATTTTATGATGTTGTTTTTCAGTATTACTAACTAAAATATTACTGTGTCCGTTTGCAAAAGCATATTCGCCAAGTTTAAAAGTATCTACTGTTATTAATCCAGTTTTTGATGATAATTTTAATTTAGAGTAACTAGACACTTCTCGCCAATCATCTGCTGCATTCTTCCTATACAATAAAATAATGCTATCACCATTTACTACGGTTAAACAAGTATCTAAATAACTATTATTAGAAGTTACTTTATTACCATCATAATTAAATCTAATTTTACTTGCAAATCCAGGAGATAACAGCCCATCCACTTTCCAATAATGTTGCGAATTTAATCTAAAATTGTACTGATTACTTTTAAAAGCATCTGGCGCAGCAAAGTTATGTTCAATTCTAATATAAGAAGAATCTAATCCTTTATTTGAAACAACAAGATTTGCTCTTCCAAGTGAATAAGAAATAGTACCAGTTGACTTAATAGTTTTATATTCAGATGAAATAGCATCACTAATTTTAGAGTCAACATTAATTCCTACAAAATTAGGAACTACATTTGTTTGCAAAGTAAATGAACCAGAAGCACCAGTCACAGAAATGGTTTTTATTTCTTTATTCCATGCGCTATTCATAAAGGTTAATTCCAATGGTACATTCGAATATAAGTTGGGTGCTCCAAATAATTTTTGCTTAACAAATACAACTGTTGAATAAGGAGATGCAGTGCCTGTTGTTTTTACAGAGTCTACCGAAAAATGAGGCCATCCACCATTTAACACCCAGTTGTCAAAAAAATCGGTTAAATTTTGTCCAGAAGATAGTTGTAGCAAATCTCTAAACTCAATACTATTCATATTCTTGTAAGCTTTTTGTTGCAACACATATTTTAATGCTGCAAAAAATGGAATATCTCCCATATAACTTCTTAAGGTATGGGCAACATCAGAACCTTTTTTATAAACATGATCGCCGTAAGTATATTCATGCGGAACACCGGATATGGCCCTAAATCCTTTTTCTCTTAAATGAATAAATTTAACAATATCATCATGCACCGATTTTACTTCGGTTAAATATTTACCGTAGTTATAAGTCCACTCTAAAAATAATCGTTCGCTATAACTAGCCATTCCTTCATTTAACCACATATCTTCTTGTGTTTCGCAAGTCATTAAATCTCCCCACCAATGATGCGACAATTCATGCGCCATTAACTGGGATTCATACGCAATTGATGTGGCGGCTTGAGGATAAGCAATGTTAGTAGTATGTTCCATTGCGCCACTATTAAAAGGAACTAGGCAATACCCTACTCTGTTCCAAACATACGGACCATAATAATTTTCGTAACCTAAAATGGCATCAGGTAAATGAACAAAACCATTTTTTAAACCTATGGTATCAACAGCTCGAGCCGCTAATGTAATTGGTAAATTTCCATTAGCTGCATTAACAGTCCAATTAACTTGAGTATAATCAGCAACGGCTACCGAGGCTAAATAAGATGGAATCTCTTTATCTAAAACCCAATTTCGTGTTCTAAAACTTCCATTTACAACATCAGATATTAATTGACCATTACAAAAAGAAGTTTTTGATGTACTTGTTATTATATTAAACTCATACAACGATTTTTCTACAAAATTATCAAAGCAAGGAAACCAAACTCGGCCATAATTATGTGGTTTAGCTCCAAAGCCTACGCCCAAATTATAGGCATAATTTCCACTAAATGAAAAACCTCCCCAACCTGCCGGATCGCCCTGTGGAACGCCATGATAGTAAACAATTATATTACTTGTATCAGTAGTATTTAATGTGGTTTGAAAATTTACTCGTAATAAAGTATCGTTATAATTATATGTCAATAAAACTGAATTTTGAGTTATACTATCTATTGCCATTTTTAATAAATCTAACGAAATAGAATTTTGCGAATTTAATTTAGGTGCAAACTTAATAACGGTGTGTCCCTTTATTTTTTGATTACTAAAATCAGTAATATCTAAATTAATAGTGTACTTAATAATATCAAATGTATCGCTTCTTAAATTTTCAGGCGAAAAGTAAATAGATGCCACTTTAGCTGGTTGATGTTTAGATTGACAAGTAGCAACTTGAGCTAGAAATAAATTTACTTTCAACAAGAATACAATAGGAAGTATGTAATAAATGAATTTCATTTTTATAATTTTACTTAAAGTTAATTATTTTTAATTGATTAATAAAACCAAATAAAAGTAAGATGTGCTGAAGAAATTACTTTTACAAATACTTAATTAAATTCTATTCAGAGATTTATAAAAAGCATATCGTAACAAAATTTATTAAATAAATTATTCTAGTTTCATGACCTTCAGCCAATTAAATATTTTGCTATAAAACGTAGCAAAACAAAACTCTATTTCGTAGTAACTTCAATTTCCCAAATTAATTATGATGGAGAGAAAGATAGTACATATGGATTTAGATACATTTTTTGTATCCTGCGAAAGATTAACCAATTCGCAATTAAATGAAATTCCGTTAATTATTGGAGGAACTTCGGGGCGTGGCGTTGTATCATCTTGCTCATACGAAGCGCGTAAATTTGGTGTACGTTCTGCTATGCCTATGGTAATGGCTATGCGCCTTTGTCCTCAAGCTAAAGTTATTAAAGGTGATATGGAGTTATATTCAAAACTATCGCATCAAGTAACAGAAGTTATTCAAAGTAAAGCGCCTATTGTAGAAAAAGCTAGCATTGATGAATTTTATTTAGATGTAAGCGGCATGGATAAATTTTTTGGTTGCTACAAATTTACTAAAGAACTAGTAGAATTAATTACCAAAGAAACCGGACTACCCATAAGCTTTGCATTATCAGTTAATAAAACTGTTTCAAAAATTGGCACAGGAGAATCAAAACCTATTGGACGTTTAGAAATTAAAGAAGATAATGTTCGTCCTTTTTTAAATCCTCTCTCTATACAAAAAATTCCAATGTTGGGAGATGTCACTTTTCAACTACTCTCAAGAATTGGCATTAGAACTATAGAAACACTATCCGAAATGCCTGTTCAGGTTTTGCAACAAATGATTGGTAAAAACGGTATTGATATTTGGAAGAAAGCCAATGGCATTGATAATAATCCGGTAGAGCCATATTCAGAAAGAAAATCTATTTCAACCGAACACACTTTTGAGCAAGATACCATTGATATTCCAAAACTTAAACTATTAATTGTTGGTATGATAGAAAAACTCGCCTTTCAATTACGATCCGAAGAATGGCTTACTTCAACAATTTCTGTAAAAATACGATACAGTAATTTTGATACTGAACAAAAGCAAAGTAAAATAGCTTACACATCTTGTGATCATGTATTGATTCCAAAAGTTACGGAACTATTTGACAAACTTTATAATCGCCGTATGCGCTTACGTTTAATTGGTGTTCGTTTTTCTGGCTTAATACGTGGCACTTATCAAATAGATTTATTTGACGATACTACTGAAATGATGTCTTTATATCAAGCTATTGATAAAATGAAAAACAAATATGGTTTTGATTCAGTTATGCGTTGTACTGGCGCATCTATCAAACCAAAAATTGATAAAAATAAAAATAATTATAAAAAATAAATGTACCTAAATTGTCACTCCTACCATAGTTTACGATACGGAACAATTCCATTAAACGAATTGGTGGAACAAGCTATAGGTTATGGATTAAAAGCCATGGCATTAACTGATGTAAATACAGTAACTGGTATTTACGATTTTGTAAAAGCATGTAAAGCTGCTAATATCAAACCACTAGTAGGAATAGAATTTAGAAGTGTAAACAAATTACATTTTATTACCCTTGCCAAACATAAAGATGGTATTGGGGAAATATGCCGTTTGCTAACCAAACATAATATTGATGGCACAGCAATACCTTTATTTGCTCCCGACTTTAATCACGTTATTGTTATTTATCCTATTGATAACGTGCCATTAATTTTAAAAGACTATGAATACATAGGAATACGGCCAGAGCAATTAGCTAAACTATACTTATCTGAATGGAAAAGGATGTTAAAAAAAATGCTAATACTACAACCTGTAACCTTTAGAATAAAAAAAGAATTTAATCTTCATAAAATTTTAAGAGCTATCGACACAAATATTATTTTATCAAAATTAACACCCGAAGATTATTGCAAAACTACAGAGGTAATGATACCCTTAGATGAGTTAATATTTAAGTATAAAGATTTTCCTGATATTATAAAAAATACAGAACGTGTAATTGAAGATTGTAATTTTGAATTTGAATTTAATATTTCTCGTAATAAAAAATATTATACTGAAAGTAAGTATGGCGATAAATTATTGCTCGAAAGCTTAGCACAGCGTGGATTAGAAAAACGATACAGTAAAAAAAATAAAGAAGCGCAGGCTAGAGTTTTAAAAGAACTTAAAGTAATTGATGACTTGAATTTTAATGGCTACTTTTTAATTACGTGGGATATCATTCGTTTTAGTAATAGTGCAGGTTTTATGCATGTTGGGCGTGGTAGCGGCGCAAACAGTATTGTAAGTTACTGCCTTGGAATTACTAATATTTGCCCTATTGAATTAGATTTATATTTTGAACGCTTTTTAAATTCGAATCGTAAAAGTCCACCCGATTTTGATATTGATTGGTCATGGAAAGAAAGAGACCATATTTTAAATTATATTTTTAAACGATTCGACCCTGAACACGTTGCGTTTTGTGGCACCAATGTAGAGTTTAAATACCGAAGTATTTTTAGAGAAGTTGGAAAAGTATTTGGTTTGCCAAAAGAAGATTTGGACGCCTTAGCTAAAAATCCGATAGCAAAACACAATCAAAATCAACTAGTACAATTAATACAACACTATGGCTTAATGCTTGAGAAATATCCTAATCAAAGAAGTATGCACTCGTGTGGTATTATTATTTCAGAAGAGCCAATAACAAATTTTACAGCTTTAGAAATGCCACCAAAAGGCTTTCCAATTGTACAGTTTGATATGCATGTAGCCGAAGATATTGGCTTTGATAAATTTGATATTTTAAGTCAGCGAGGATTAGGAACCATTGATGACACCATAAAATTAATACAAAAAAATAGAGGGATAAAAGTTGATATTACAGATGTCAACATTTCTAAAGATGAAGTTAAGTGCAACGCGTATTTAAGTAAAGGAAAAACCATTGGCTGCTTTTATATAGAAAGTCCTGCTATGAGAGGCTTGTTGAGAAGATTGAAGTGTGATAATTATAAAGTATTAGTAGCAGCATCAAGTATTATTAGACCAGGAGTAGCTCAAAGTGGCATGATGAAAGAATATATTTTTCGTCATAACTCGCCTGATAAATTCGAATATTTTCACGAAGTATTTAAAGAACAACTCGGCGAAACTTATGGAGTAATGGTTTACCAAGAAGATGTAATAAAAATAGCATTACATTATGCCGGATTAGAACCATCGTATGGAGATATTTTACGCAGAGCTATTAGTGGCAAAAGTCGCTCTTTAAAAGAACTACAATTAGTACAAGAACAGTTTTTTTTATCCTGCCAAAAATTAGGACGAGATTTAAAATTAAGTGAAGAAGTTTACAGGCAAATAGAAAGTTTTGCAGGCTATAGTTTTTGCAAAGCACATTCAGCATCATACGCTGTAGAAAGTTACCAAAGTTTATATCTTAAAGTGTATTATGAAATTGAATTTATGGTATCCGCTATTAATAATGGTGGCGGATTTTACAGAATGGAAATTTATTTACACGAAGCCCGCATGGCAGGTGCAATTATTCATAACCCTTGTATAAACAAAAGTAATTATCAAACCACCGTTTATAATAAAGACTTATATATTGGGTTAATGCATATTGAAAAAGTAGAAACTGATTTAACACTTAAAATTATAGAAGAACGAGAACAATACGGCAATTATCAATCTTTAGAAGATTTTGTAAATCGCATAACTATAGCTATTGAAAGTTTACAACGATTAATATTTATTGGAGCATTTCGATTTACTAAAAAAACTAAAAATGAATTGGCTTTATCTGCCCGATTACTGCTAGTAAATTTTAAATCTCAAAATAAAAACCTCACTTTATTACAAGAACCAGTTGTTGAATATAAATTACCAAAATTGAATCGTTCGTTTTTTGAAGATGCTTTTGATGAAATAGAACTATTAAGTTTTCCTGTTTCATATTCACCATTTGATTTATTGAAAACAACATATAGAGGCGATGTATTAGTGAAAGATTTATTAAACCATCATCAACAATATGTAAAAATGTTGGCATACTTAGTATCTATTAAGAAAAATCCTACCAAACAAGGTATGATGGCATTTGGCACTTGGATTGATGTAGAAGGACACTTTTTTGATACAGCACATTTTGCCAAAAATTTAGAAACATATCCTTTTGAAGGTGCTGGATGCTATTTATTATATGGCAGAGTAGAAGTAGATTATCATTTTCCTACCATTAATATTTACAAAATG
>JBIKOX010000061.1:0-13952 GCA_044357775.1 Bacteroidia bacterium
TGCGTAAAATGACGGCGACATCCAATTGCCATATTTCTAATTAAAGGCGAGGTAATTGTTGATGTAAAAGAAGTGCCATTTGCAGAAGTGCCACTAGCATTGCCAGTAATTGAATATAAGTCATCTATCCAAGTAATTGTAGCTTCGCCTGCAATCCATTCTCTTTGTCGCACACTTTGCCATGAAATTGTTCCTGCACCATTTGCTTTAATAATTTGAATGTTTGCATTTACTCCATAAACTAAGTGATGCGCAAGATTATGACCTTTGTTGGTAATGGTTTTAGAACCAATTACCTGATTATCATTTACAAAATAATTTTGTGAAGTAACTGTAATTACAGTCAATGAATCTTTATACCTTCCAGTAAACGACATGATTAAAGATCCTCTTCTGGTTCTGCCATCTAAACAAAGGCAGTTTGTTGCTCCAAAATTTACAGTAATTGTTTTAGCTGCTGCCATGGTATCTATTGAAAGTGTGGCACAAGAAGCACTCAATAATCCTTCCGTATTTTCTGTTTTAAAACTCGATAGCGCGTATGATTTCCCTGCCTCGTCAGAAATACTTGTCATATCATTAACAGTTGTTGATGCTAAGGATTGGTCTGATGCCGAACTCGTATCCTTATCTTGCTCATCTGTATTTTTCTTTTTGCAAGAATAGAAAACGCTAGAACCTACTAAAGCTGCTAAAGTAAGTCCAAATGTTAATTGCTTGATTTTCATTTTTTTATTTTTATTTTTTTATACTGTTAATTAGCTCATTATAATTAAATGATGAATTTCGGACACTACTAATTTAAAAAACTGCCACAACCTTTATAAAGTATTTTTTTGTAGGTGATAGAAACCGCCCTAGTGTTTTTATCCACCTTATTATTTATCACACAAGGCTTGTTTTCAATAGTAAGTGTGACATTATTGTTGGGATTTTTATCACCCTTTACTTCAAAAAGAAATCCTTTTGGATTATCCATTTCATCAAATTTAGATTCTAAAACTAAACTATCCGCGCCATTATTGACTAACAAACGTAATTTATTTTCATAAATTTCAACAAACCAAAATGGCTCAATGCCGCTCGCCTTAAATTTTAATACGGCAGATTCTGGTTCATCTATTTCTGCTAGACTCATTAAAGCATCAATTTTTGACGTAGATATTTCTACACTTGATATCGTATCACCACCTTTAGTAATTGTTTTTTCGCCAGCAGAATTAACTTCCGTGCAAGAAACTAAACCGACAATAACTAAACAAAATAAAATTGATTTCTTCATTATATAAATTTACAAAATATTTTTTATTGTTTTAATCTAAATAATTACGATTACTTAAATAAATTTCCTAAAAATTATTAAAATTGATTTATCACAAATAGATTATAATGAAACGATTTAATTACTTTTTTATTTTCTACAGGTAGATGTTTGAAATTAGAAGATCATTTTTTCTAAAAAATCTAATTTGTAATGCATGTCTAAAGAGTAGGTGAGTGTTGTCTGTTCTTTTAAAAATAAATAAATAATATATGATTTTTTATAGCAATTGATGCTATTTAATTCTATATCTGCGTTTTGTTGAGCATTACAGTAATAGTCTGCTTTTTCAAATAGTAAATCAGCGAGTATTTTTAATTGTTCATCATTTAATTTTTTTTCGCTGGTAAGTATGTCAATTAACTGTTCATCTTTTATTGATTCAATATAATCTATTTCGGTAGAAGTATATTTTTTTACAGATTCACTTATTAATTCTGATACTTTTGGGTAGTTTTCATCTCTTTTTAATCCCAATAAAATAGACATTACTTTAGCAAACTCTTCAATTTGTTTAACTAAATAATCACGCTTATGCATGTTGTTTTAGTTTTTTAATAATTTGTAAAACTTGTGGAATTAACGCTTGATTATTATCATTTACAATTATAAAATTAGCTAGTGGTAATTTTCGTTCATCAGTCCATTGAGTTAGCATACGTTTTTCAACGTCTTCCTTTGTGGCGTTACTTCGCTTAATTACCCTTTCAATTTTTACAAATACAGGAGCTGTTACTAAAATACTGTAATCTAATTCTTTATAAATTCCAGTTTCAAATAATAAGGCTGTTTCTTTTATTATTAAGGTTTCGGGAGAGTAATTTGATTGAAATTTAATAAAATCTTCTTTTACTGCAGGATGGATTATCCTATTTAATTGGTGTAGTAATTGTGTATCAGAAAATACTTTTTTCGAAATATAATCTTTATTAATTTCATACTCACTTAAATAACTTGCATTACCTAATAAACTTATGACTTGTGCTTTTACAGATGCATTAAAATATAATTCTTTAGCTTTTTCGTCAGAGTTATAAATAGCGCAATCCATTGTTTCAAATAACTTTGCTACGGTTGTTTTTCCGCTTCCAATGCCGCCTGTTAAACCTATAATCATTATTTATATATTAAATATGAAATGGAGCTTGGTTCTGTTTTTATAATTTTAACTTCTGATGGCACTCTAATTATTTCTACCGGTAAATTTTTTCTTTTTTCTTTAATGTATTGATAATTTACAATTGCCTTAAACGAATTTGTATGAATTGATTCATATTCTTTCATCGCTACTAAATATTTTATTGTAACTAAGTTTGGTAATAATTTAATAGTTTCTTTCCCCTCATTATTCATAATTTGAATCGGAACTTTAATACTAGCTTCGGTAAGTCTATCAACATTAAAGCTTAATAGTACATCTTTTAGATTGTAATTTATAGATGAATAAGGTTTTTTTAATTGAACTGTAGAGGTAAAATTTTCATGTACATCTTTTAAATTTAAAAAATAAGTATATACCGAATCCATTTTGAGCAAATCTAAACTATCACCAGTCACAGTAATGTATGCAGGATTGATAACTACTTTTGAAACTATAGAGTATCCGGGTAAACAATCTACTTTTAGGTTTGCTTTTATCGGCAGTAGTTTGGTTCTTCCTTTATTACCTGAAAAAAATAACGTGTCTGGTCTAATTTTCAAAACTTCTACATCAAAATTAATTGCAGATTGCAAATTAATATTTCCGTTTTTAATTGAATAAGCTTGAGCTTTAGCATTATTTTTTAGAAAATTAAAATCAATAACAATTGGATTAATTTTATTTTTCATTGTGATAAAAAATAATTTTAGTCCACTCGCTTTAATTTCTATATCAAGTACTTCGGGTAATTCTCCTACAAGAACTTTATTACTTGGGAGATTTAAAAATGTTACAGGAACATGAATGGTGTATTTATAATTAATGTTTAAAGCATGCACCATCCAAAGTAACGATGCTATGCTCAAACAAATTAAAAATGTGACAATTTTTTTGCTTAATAGCAAACGCCGAATGCGAGTTATGGCATTTGACGATTTCATTGATTAGGTAGTTTGGTTTAAAGATAAAGTTGCATCTTGAGAAACAGCATTTTTCGAAATTTTCATTTTCGATCCATCTTCAACTGCAATAATAATGGTTCCATCTTCGTTCATCTTACTGATTGTGCCATAAATACCACCGATAGTTAAAATTTTATCGTTAACTTTTAATGCCTCAATATATTTTTTTGTATCTTTTGCTTTTTTCATTTGAGGACGAATCATAAAAAAATAAAATACAACTACTATTAATACTAAAGGTATTATTTGAGTTATTGGATTTCCTCCAGCTGCGCCGCCACCCATTAAAATTACTAAATTGTTCATGTTTGTTTTTTGTTTATATGATTTATTATTGGTTTATTTTTAATTTATTAGTGTGCCGTTGGTAATTCGCTAGGATTAGCACTTGTTGGCACAATAATGTTTGCTTTAATATAAATTATTCTTGTACTTGGTTCACAGTTTGTAACTATAGTTACTGATTTTTCTACAACACCTGATTTTCCTTCGCTTGCAAAAACAACATTTATGGTAGCTTCTTCTCCGGGTAAAATTGGTTTTTTAGGGTATTCAGGAATTGTACAGCCACAACTGCCACTGGCAGATGAAATAATTAAATTTGATCCGCCTGTGTTTTTTAATTTAAAACCAAATGCAACTTTTTCACCTTGCGTTATGCGACCAAAATCATGAGTTTCTTCTTCAAATTTAATTTCAGGTAAGTCTGCATTTGTAGTTCCATCAGCAGATTTTGTGTTCATGACATCATTTGTAGTAATTTCTGAGTTTTGTTCCTTACATGAACTCATTATAATTAAAACAGATGCTACTAAAATATAAATTGCTTTCATTTTTATTTAAATTGGATGCAAATTTAGGATTTAAAAACGTTTTATTCATAAAAATTATAATTTTTTATAATTCAAAATAATGTTTGATTTAGTTATTTTAATCATGATTCAAGCCAATTTTTAATCATTACTTCTCCAAATTCGGATAGAATAGACTCTGGATGAAATTGAACGCCCCGCACATCGTAATTGTCGTGTTTTACAGCCATTATGTTTCCATCAAAATCAGTTGCTGTAATTTTTAAGCATGCTGGTAGTTGATTTGTATTAATTACCCATGAGTGATAGCGTCCAACAGTAAAGTTAGTTGGGCAATTTTTAAAAATTAAATCTTCATTGATAACATTAATTGAAGTTGCAATTCCATGAAATACAGTATCCAAGTTTTTAAGAGTTGCTCCAAAACATTCGCCAATTGCTTGCAAGCCCAAGCATACTCCAAAAATACTTTTCGTGGAACTATATTTTTTTAATAACTCAGGCATAATGCCTGCATTTTTAGGAAGTCCTGGCCCGGGAGAAAGCAAAATTTTATCATAATTTGAAACTACTTCTAAAGAAATTTTATCATTTCTAATCACATCAAAATTGATATCGCTTACGTTTTCAATTAGGTGCGCCAAGTTGTAGGTAAAACTATCGTAATTATCTAACACTAATAATTTCACATACTTAAGTTTTAAATTTCACTAAAATTATTTTCCTTCCATTAATCCTCTTCCAGTTTTTTGAATTTTATTATCGTGTTTTAAATCCGCAATAATTTTATCTAAAACTCCATTAATAAAAGTTTTACTATTAGGTGTACTATATTCTTTAGAAATGTCAATGTACTCGTTTAACGAAACTTTTACTGGTACATTATTCACATGCAAAAATTCAGCAATTGCCATTTTCATTAATAACACATCCATTGTGGCAATTCTTTCTAATTCCCAATTTTTAGTTTTGTCGTCTATTATTTTGTCATATTCTTTATCGCCAGCAATTGTTTTACGAAATAATGTGGAAATAAATTGCGTATCATCTTCCTCATCTTTATATAATGGCACAAGTTTTAGTGATCCTGTAAAGTTTTCAAACGTTCTTGATACCATAGAAAATGCTCCGTAAGTATCATCAGCCCAATGAATATTTTTTTCTTCAAATAAATGATTTAATAAATCGTGCTCATATAAAAATTCAGTAGCAACTGATATTAAAAATTGTTTATCTTCTTTGGCTGATGGGCTGGTTGAAGCCATATAATTTTTATACAAATCAGTTGTTCTTAATTCTGCATATAATTTACGCACTAAATCAAAATCACTTTGCCACGAAATTTTACGGTTAAGCACTTCTGTTTTTAGTTCAGAACTGTGAGTTAAATGAGTTAAAACAACATTGTCTATGAATCTTAAATTAGGATTTAAGTCTTCTTTATTTGGTAGTTGTTTGTTTTTATTTTCTTCGGTTACTAATAATGCAGTATGATGCATATCGTTAAATAAAACTAAAACGTAAATATATAAATCATAAATTTTATCTAAACTCTTGAATAATTCTTTTTCATAAAATGCAATATCCGGTTTGTCTTGCTGAAAATAAGAATACAAAGTTTGCATTGTTTTTATTCGTAGGTAGCGTCTGTTTAGCATAAAGAACGATTTTTAGTTTGGCTTTAGGGGTTTATATTTATTTTTAGTACTTGATTTTAGTTCTGTCACATCGAGCGCAGTCGAGATGAGATGTGTGTTCTCGACTGCGCTCGAACTGACATTACATCACCGCATTAATTCTTGCAATACTTTCAATTCGTTGTTCTGCTATTTTATTAGCAGCGGCATAAGTTGGTATATTTTGAGCTTTAGCAGTTTGAATAATATTCCATGTTGTATCATATATCTTTTCAGCATGCGCTAAAGCGCGTTCTCTGTTATAGCCTTCTAATTCATAATATACATTTATAATACCACCGGCATTTACTACAAAATCTGGGGCATATAAAATACCTTTTGATAATACTAAATCTCCGTGTTTTTTCTCATCTGCTAACTGATTATTTGCGGCACCGCAAATTACTTTACATTTTAATTTCGATAAAGTTTCATCATTAACAGTCGCTCCTAGGGCGCAGGGCGCATAAATATCAATATCTAAATCAAACATTTTATCTGCGGACACAAATTCAGCTTTATATTTATCTACAGCCGATTTAATTCGGTCTTCGCTAATATCATTGATATAAACTTTAGCACCTTCTTTGGTTAAATAATCTACTAATGTTTCTCCAACATGACCAATGCCTTGTACTAATACTTTTTTACCACTTAAACTATCGCTTCCAAATGCTTCTTTGGCGCTAGCTTTCATACTAACGTAAACACCATACGCTGTAACGGGAGATGGATCGCCACTTCCCCCCATATTTTCGGGTAGGCCACTAACATGGTCAGTTTCCATTTTAATTATTTCCATATCACGGCTAGTCATTGCAACATCTTCGGCAGTTATATATTTTCCACCAAGACTATTTACAAATTTCCCAAAGCGACGCAATAATGCTTCTGTTTTTATTTTTTTTGAATCGCCAATAATAACTGCTTTTCCACCACCTAAATTTAAACCAGCAACGGATGATTTGTAGGTCATTCCTCGCGATAAACGCAAAACATCCGTTAATGCCTCCATTTCGTTATTATAATTCCACATTCGAGTACCGCCTAATGATGGCCCTAAAACAGTGTTATGAATAGCAATAATAGCTTTTAATCCTGTAGCATTATCATTACAAAAAAGTATTTGTTCATGATTATTGGCTAACATCTGTCCAATTACAGGGTTTTGCGCCAAGCTTGAATCTTTTATATCTGTTACTTCCATAGCGGAGTGGTTTAAATTCGCCGCTAATTTATGATTTATTTGTGTAGAAAATAATATTTATAAATAAGATTTAAAAAGCATTGATTAAATTTGTAAAGCATTTTGAAGTATATCTTTACATATTTTTTGTTTTTAGCAACTTTAGTCGGGCTAGCTCAAAAAAAGATGTGTGGCACAAAAGATTTTTATATTAAAGTAGTGCCAACCTATGGGTTTATTTTTGAACACAAAAGTACAATAGGTCATTTGGTTCGTGGCTATATTCCTGGTTTAGAAATTGATTTTGTAAAACCAACGACAGGATGTAAACGCTGGCATCGTGAAAATAATTTTTTAGAGGTTGGATTGTCATTTAATTACATATCATTTGCCAACCCAAAACAATTAGGAGATTGTTTTGCACTTTCTCCTTTTGTAGAAATTCCTTTAAATAAAAAAGTGCGAGCAATACGACCTGTGCTTCGTGTATGTTGGGGAGTATCGTACCTCACTAAAAAATTTGATATTAACGAAAATCCAAAAAACATTGCTATTGCAAGTCACTTGAATACTTTTGTGCAATGGAAAGTTTTATGGCACATGGATTTAAATAAAAAAATTCGACTTGAACCTGGCTTGTCATTTGCACACGCATCAAACGGACGTGCACAAGTTCCAAATTTGGGATTAAATGTGGTGTCATTAAATATGGGGATTAATTTTAAAATCAACGGCGAAACTGTGAAATGTGATTTAATTGATTCATCATCGGTTTGGCCTAGCAAGCATGAAATTGTTATTTGGGATGCCGTTGGTTTTAACGAACATGAACCACCCGGTGGCTCAAAATATTTCGCAAATACATTTGGTGCAAATTATTATTATAATGTTAGAAATACACATAAATGGGGTGGAGGAATAGATGTATGTTATGACACTCAAAATGAATACCATTTAAAAACGTCAGGTAATCCTGCAAATAATTGGACTGACGTCATGCAATTAGGAGTAAAAGTTTGTTATGCTTACAATATTGGCCGTATTAGTTTGCCCATAGAAATGGGATATTACGCCATCTCTAAACCTAAAGAAGATGGACCAATTTTTCATCGAATTGGTATAAGGCATTATTGTAAAAATGGTTTAATGTTTAATTTTACAATGAAATCGCATTGGGCTGTGGCTGCGCATTTTGACTATGGTATTGGATATAGATTTAACTTAAAGAAGAAGAAAATTAATGCGCTTTAAATTTGTTATATTAATTTGCTGTTTGCTCATCTTTACTTTCTGTAAAAATGAAAATAGGTGTGATTGCTTAAAGTCTTCTGGAAAAATAAATAGTATATATCATAACGTATCCAATTTTAATAGCATTTATTTAACCGATAAAATGGATTTGTTTCTTACTCAAGGATCTACTTTTGAGGTAAGAGTAGAAGCCGGTGCTAATTTGCAAAAATTGATTAAAACGGAATTAGATGGAGAAACATTAAAAGTAGTTAATAATAACAAATGTAATTGGGTAAGGGGTTATAAACAAAAGATAAAAATATATATCACAGCACCCTATTTTAAATATATTAAGCATGGAGGATTAGGCACTATTGAGAGTACTAATACACTAGTTCAGAATCAAATTACGTTAAGAGTTGAAAATTCTGGTGATTTAAAATTGGATTTAAATACTGCCAAAATAATGGCAAGCGCACACGGTAATGGAAACATGTATTTAACAGGAAGAACAGATAGATTAGAAAGTGATTATACAGGTACAAATTATTTATACGCAGATGGTTTAATAATTAAGGATTATGTTTATCTGCATAGCGTAACAATTGGACACACATACGTAAATGCTCCAGAAAATGGATTGATGGATATTATTATAGATAAAGCAGGAAATATATATTACAAAGGAAATCCATCACAAGTTAATTTGGTGAAAAATAGCTCAGGAAATTTAATTAGAGAATAAGCCTACTATTTTTATCTTTAATAAAATGAGTAACGTTACACTATATTTTATTTCGTTTTTTTAACTTTAATCGCTGTTTTTAAAAGTGTATTTTTACATGTATTTACTATGGTATTTAATAAATTTTATTTCTGTTTACTTTTTTTAATTATTACTTTAAAAATTGTTTCGCAAGATGATTATGTAAATGATAATCAAATGCGTTATGAAGATTGGAGCTATAAACCACATATAAAAACAGTACAACTTCATGAAGCATCCTTTGACGCCAATCCAGCCATTTTGCAATTTAACTCAGAAGAGCAATTAGAGTTAAGCTTTGATGACTTGGAAGCCGATAAAAAAATGTATTCTATTAGTTTTATTCATTGTGATGCAAATTGGCAACCGTCAAATTTGGTTAGTGCCGAATATATGAATGGATTTTTTGAAGCTAATATTTTGAATTTTAATTTTTCTACAAATACAATTCAAAAGTATACGCACTACTCAATCTTATTTCCGCAAAGCAATATGCAATTTTCAAAAACTGGAAATTACATAGCTTATGTATATGAGGATAACGATAAAGAAAAAATTATTCTGACAAAACGTTTCATGATTTATGAAAATAAAATAACAGTGGTTGCAAACGTTCGTCAGGCAATTGGAAATGATGAACAGTATGAAAAACAACATATTGATTTTAATTTAATTAATAGTCAATATGAATTAACCAATCCTTTTACTGATTTAAAAGTTGTGATTACGCAAAATAACCGCTGGGATAACGCGGTTACTAGTATTAAGCCAACTTTTGTTGAACCAATACAATTAACCTATTCGCTAGATGACAAATCTACTTTTAATGGAGGTAATGAATTTAGGTATTTTGATTCTCGATCTTTAAGAACTTATACAGAAAGAGTGTATGATATTTATAGAGACAGTGCTTACAAATACCATTTGGTTTTAAAATTAGACGAATTAAAAACGTTTAAAAATTATAGTTTTTATAACGACTTAAATGGTGGCTTTTTAATTAAGAATAAAGACATGGTTGGAACTCCAGATACTGAAGGAGATTATGCATGGATACATTTTTTTTTACCTTATGATATTGCACAAGGCGAAGGTAATTTTTATATACTCGGTAAGTTAACAGAATGGAGATTGAATAAATCAAATCGTATGAATTATAATTATAAAAAAAATGGTTACGAGTGCAGTTTATATATCAAGCAAGGTTATTATAATTATACGTATGTTTATTTAAAAGATGAGAAAAAAGGTGGAGATGAAACGCTAACTGAAGGTAACCATTGGGAAACAGAAAACGATTATACCATTTATGTTTATCATCGCCAAAGGTCAACCTATTATGATCAGTTGGTAGCAGTTAAACGATTTAATTCGTTTAAGAGATAGAATATAATCGTTGATTAATTTCTTCAAAACTAGGCCGCTTTAAAATAGAATCCTGCATACAATCATTTTTTAATTGAATCAAGGATTGTTTTAAAGAATTTTCTTTTTCAAAATTTTGATTTAGTAAATCTTCTATAAAGCAACCAAAAGCTCTTACATCAATTCTTTCAAAATAAGTGGATGTTTTATTTGTTATATCATAGACAGTTGCTGCACCAAAATCTCCAAAAATTGTATTTGCATATTCATCTATTAATGTATTATGCGCGTACAAATCGCCATGCATTATTCCTTTACTATGAAGATGGTGCATGGCATTTGCAATAGCTTTAACTATGTTTAAGATGGTTGAAATTGAAAAATTTGCACCTAATTGAAATGTATCTCTGGTGCAAGTATTAAAACTTGGCGGGCCAGCTAAATTTTTAAAATTCGTTGGAATTAATTCTAAAACTAATCCTCTTTTTTGTTCAGGATGATTTTTTATTTTGCCTATTACGGTAACTAAGTTTTTATGATGCCCCGCTAATATACAAGCATTCATTTCATCTTCCGGAAAACCATCGCTAGTTACTTCACCTTTAAATACTTTTACGGCTATCTCTTTCTTTGTGGAATTGCAAGTCCATTCAGCTTTTGATATAATACCGGAGGCACCTTGACCTAGAGTTTCTTTGATATATAATTCATTCCATTCAATCACAGGTAATTCAAAAATTATAGGTGCTGTAGTACAAATTGGATTTCCCGAAAAAGCTAACCATGATAAGCGAGGTAATTCAAATAGCCATTCAGGAAATTCAGAAATTTGATTAGCAGAAATTCGAAGTAATTCGATGTTTTTGCATTGAGACATTTCGTTTGGTAAACTTCTTAATTTATTTCCTGCTAAGGCAACTTTTTGCAGTTTTAAGCAATTACCAATACTTTTAGGAAGTTGATTAATACAATTGTTTGTTAAAATTAGCCATTGTAAATTAATTGGAAAAGCGTGTTCTGAAATGAATTCAATTTTGTTGGATTTGAATCCAATCATGGTTAAACTTTCGCATTTTGCTAATACTTCTGGAAATTTTATAAAATTATTATCTGAAAAAAAAGCAATTTTTAATTTCTTTAAGTCATTAAAATTATCAGGCAATTGCGATAATTGATTTCCTGATAAGTCTAAAATTTCTAGTGTTTCTGCTAAATCAAAAATTTCGTTTGGAAATCCTTTTAATTCGCATGAAAGTTTAAGTGTTTTTGTTCCCTTTAATTCACCTGAAAGAAGCTGAGTTAATGTTTGCATTTTAAAAAAAACTATACAATAACCGGCCAACTAAAAAGTATATAGAAATACCAATAATGTCATTTAAGGTAGTAACAAATGGGCCGGTAGCTACTGCAGGATTTATTTTAAAACGATTCATCATTAATGGAACAAATGTTCCTAAAAATGAAGCACATAATATAACTGTAATTAGCGCAACGCTAACTGTTGCAGCTAAAGCCCAAGATTCACTAATTAATAGATTATATCCTAAAATTAAACTTGAACAAATTAATCCATTGATTAATCCTACACCTAATTCTTTTAATAATTTTGGAGCAATTTTGTCGGTAATTAATGTGTTATTTGCTAAACCCTGAACTATTATAGCAGAAGACTGCACACCAACATTACCTCCCATTGCACCAATTAAAGGAATAAAAAATGCCATTTCGGGTCGCAATTGAATTTGGTCTTCGTAATTGCCAATAATTCGAGAGCCAACAATACCGCCACACATTCCAACTAATAACCATGGAATACGCGCTCGCGACAACCGCCATAAGCTATCATTACTATCAACGTCATCGGTGATACCACTCATTAACTGAATTCCCTTTTCAGCTTCTTCGCGCATCACATCAACAACGTCATCAATAGTTATCCTGCCCACAAGTCTGCCAAGTTGGTCAACAACTGGTAAAACAACTAAGTCATACTTTTGAATTAATTCGGCAACATCTTCGCTGGCTGCAGATGTTTTTACCGAAATAACATCCGCATCATAAATTTCTTCAACAAGTGCTAAGGGATGTGAGATTATTAATTTTTTTAGGGAAAGCATCCCAATTAGCTTTTCATTTTCATCAACTACGTATACTGCATACATGACATCAACGCTTTCTGCTTGAAGGCGAATTTCATCAATACATGCGCTTACTGTTTCATGAGCAAATACACTTACTAGTTCTTTTGCCATCAATGATCCAGCGGTTCCTTCCTCAAAACTCATCAAATTGGCAATATCACTTGCTTGATCTATATCTTCAATTTGTGATAAAACTTCGTCTTGAATATTTTCAGGTAATTCATTAATAACATCGGCAGCATCATCCGACTCCATGTTATCTAATTGTTCGGCAATTTCTTTTGTGGAAAACGTAGCTAATAAAGCTTCACGTTTTTCATCTTCCATTTCCAATAAACAATCAGCCGATAATTCTTCGCTTAATAAATCATAAAGGTAGTTAGCTTCATCAATATCTAATCGGTTTAAAACTAAGGCAATATCAACCGCATACAAATCTTCGATTTGCGCATTAATAAAACTATCATCTTTTATAGCGATAGCATTTTTTAATTGATCTAAAAAGTCTAAGCTTAGCTCAAATTGCATAATCTTAATTTTACGCTGCTAAAGTAATGTTTTTATGTTTTAAAAAGGGTTTGAGTGTTTAAATTTAACTTAAAATAATAGGATCGTAATTTAAATTAATAATAGGTGTACAATGCATTAAATTAAAAATAGTGAGGCACAAAAAAACGAGTCACGAGTATAACTTTAAAAAATTAGCGCTTTAAGTACAAAAAAATTGGTATTTATTTCTTAATAGATCTTTGTTTCAAAAAAGCATTCAAGAAAATAACAGATAGTATTATTCCAAATCCTACATAAAAAGTAATGGATAAATCCTTATTTTCATGAAAGATAAGTCCAGCTAAAATAATACCATACACACCTTCTAAATTAACGGTAAGGTTAATGGTGTAAGGCGAAAGATGCTTCATTAAATTAACAGCAGCAATAAATGGATAAACTGTGCAAACTGCTGCTAGTATGCCAATTAATAAATAATCTTGATTTGAAATAGTGAGGAATTGAACAGAAAAACTTCCGTTACATAGTAAATAAATACTAAGTGCAATAAATGCCATTGATAACTCAATAAAAGATATGACGGGAGAGGATATAGGATTTTTATCGTCTTGAATTAAAACTCCATTTAATATGCCAAATATAGATGAAGTTAAAGCGGCTATTATTCCCAGTAAAATTCCTAAGCCATATTTTATTTCTACTGAAAAAATTAGGCCAACAGCTGCAATAATTATTAAACCAATTACTATTTCATACCAAATGAATTTTCGTTTGTATAGTAGTGGTTCAAAAATAGCAGTAAACAATGTTCCTGTGCTAAAAGCAGCCATTGTTACTGA
>JBIKOX010000002.1:0-40281 GCA_044357775.1 Bacteroidia bacterium
AGAGTAATAGAACCGATTGACCTCTTTTTAAAATTATTGCACAATTGTTAGTTCATGTTAGTTCAAGTATAAATAGTTAGAGTCTATATTTATTATTTTTTTAATTTTATAACAGTTTGCCTAAACCTAAATACATATTATCGCCGTACTTAAAACAAGGCTTGTATTGGAAAGTAATTGAAACCATTGCATTTCCTATTTACACAAAGGCTGATTGCCGAAAGGTTTGTGAACTTTTTGAGCTAAAAGGATTGCCTGTAATATCAGAAAGCACTTTGTACAGACTTTTTTTATTAGAGAGCAGTGATAACATCCCTTATTTGCAAACCTTAGATATTTTAGCGAAGTTTTGTAATTACAAAGATTGGTATAGTTTAGAAAAACATTTAAACGAACTATCAATATTTGAATGGTCTTTTGGAAAAGTACATGTCAAAAATAGGAGTACATTAAGTTTACTAACCTCATGTATTCATCATAATGAATTGAAATCAGTTTATGATTTTTCAGAACAATTTGATGGAAGCCTTGAATTACAAAAAAAAGGAGCGCTCGGCGAAGAATTTTATAAAGCACTAAAAACAAATCCAAACAAAAACGACCTATTCTTTAAAAATTTTTCCAAATTACCAATAGTGAGAGAAGCGTTTTTTGAATATATGGCTGATCCCACTTTTATAATACCTAATTACGAAATTGGCTTAAAATATTACTTGCTCGGAATAAAACCAGAACACTCTGCAAAATCATTACAAGACTTTGTTTTTGGAAATTGTTTATTGTTTAGGTATTATTTTTTGAATAACGATAAATCAGAGTCCAAGAAATTAGGCATTAAATTATATGAAACATATAATTTTTCATCGAAAGATTTAGCGCCAATACATATCTTTCCAAAAATTCGTTATTTGGTATATAAATTATTTTATTTAACTATAAATGGCACAATACAAGAATCGGAAAAGTATGAAATATGGTTATTAAATTATGTTTCAAAAACTATACAAAAACTTACGTTAGAAGAAAAACGAATTGTGCTCTATACAATAGCAGATGTGTTTGTAAATACTACGAGCACTAAAATTGATATGCATAAGCAATTAAAACTAATGTTTAGTGACGTCTTACATACATTACCAATTTTTGTAAGCACAAGCTCACTAAAGGAAGCGCTGCCATACTTGAACAGAAATGCTGCTAATATCTTGAAAATATAGCTAGCTATTTCCAATTATACCTCCTGTACTATCAAAAAGTGCGTCTTACTTTTTGTTTTATGTTCAACGTCAAAAATAATACCATTAGCTCATATAAAATAGACTAAAAAAACATTAAGGCTTGTTTGTCAGTTCGAGCGCAGTCGAGAACAGTAAGCGCGAACGCATCTCGTTAAGTGTCAGTTCGAGCGCAATCGAGAACATTAAGCGCGAATACATCTCGACTGCGCTCGATGTGACAATCGGAAACCCTTGTCAGTTCGAGTAAGCGCTGCCTCTTTGCGCTATATCGAGAACCTGCAAACCCCTTCTCGACAAACTCGTTCCTCGCACTCTTGCCCTGAGCTTGACGAAGGGCGAAGTGACTGAAAAACACTTGTCAGTTCGAGCGCAGTCGAGAACAGTAAGCGTGAACACATCTCGTTAAGTGTCAGTTCGAGCGCAGTCGAGAACAATAAGCGCGAATACATCTCGACTGCGCTCGATGTGACAATCGGAAACCCTTGTCAGTTGGAGTAAGCGCTGCCTCTTTGCGCTATATCGAGAACCTGCAAACCCCTTCTCGATACGCTCGTTCCTTGCACTCTTGTCCTGAGCTTGACGAAGGGCGAAGTGACTGAGCTTTAACTAAAACAGCAAATTAATGCTAAAAAAATGGAATTTTATGGAATTGGATTCCATAAAATTCCATATATTTGATGTATGATTCAACGTATTGCAAAAGTAAAACTTATAGATTTAGCATCTAAATTTAAAGCGGTGGCTGTTACTGGTGCCAGACAAACCGGCAAAACAACCTTAGTGAAACAAGTATTTAAAAGTAAGCCTTATGTGTCTTTAGAAAATCCTGATACACGTAACTTTGCATTAGAAGATCCTCGTGGATTTTTGGAGACTTATCCAAATGGTGCTATTTTAGATGAAGTACAACGCGTTCCTGCTTTGTTTTCATATTTGCAAGAGGTTTTAGATAATTCAAAAGTTAAAGGATTATTTATTCTTTCGGGCTCAAATAATTTTTTATTGCAACAAACCATTTCTCAAACGTTAGCAGGAAGGGTTGGTTTCATTAATTTATTGCCATTTTCTATTTCAGAATTAAAAAAAGCAAAACAATTGCCAACTGATGATGATACTTTAATGTTAAAGGGTTTTTATCCGCCAATTTATGATCAAAAAATTCCGCCTGCGGATTGGTGTCCTAATTATATCAGAACCTACATTGAAAAAGATGTCAGGCAAATTAAAAATATCACTGACTTGATTGTGTTTGAGCGATTTATCAAACTTTTGGCGGGACGGTCGGGACAGGAATTAAACAATAGTGCTTTAGCTGTAGAAACTGGTGTAGATGTAAAAACAATTCAGTCGTGGATAGGAATTTTGGAGAGCAGTTTTATTATTTATCTTTTAAAGCCACATCATAAAAATTTTAATAAAACGATTGTAAAACGGCCTAAGGTTTATTTTTATGATTCCGCTATTGTTTGCTACTTACTGGGAATTCGCGATAGTAACCAACTGCAAACACATCCACTAAGAGGTGCTATTTTTGAAGGTATGGTTGTTACTGAATTAATAAAAAAACGTACAAACGCAGGGTTGCCAATTAATTTGTTTTATTGGCGAGATAAAACAGGTCACGAAATTGATATAATAATAGATAACGCTGGCAAACTGCTGCCAATTGAAATTAAATCGGGTAAAACCATTAATACAGAGTTTTTTAAAAATATGGATTATTGGAGTAATTTGAGTAATGCTAAAAAATCAATTGTGTTGTATGCCGGTGCACAAAATCAAAAAAGAAGTAACGGAAGAGAAACGTTGAATTGGAGGAGTTTAATGGATGAGGATTTTTAAGTTAACTATTTTTGAACCCACTTCCCGATACGCTCGTTCCTCGCGCTCTTGCCCTGAGCTTGACGAAGGGCGAAGTGACTGAAAAACACTTGTCAGTTCGAGTGCAGTCGAGAACAGTAAGCGTGAACGCATATCGTTAAGTGTCAGTTCGAGCGCAGTCGAGAACAATAAGCGCGAATACATCTCGACTGCGCTCGATGTGACAATCGGAAACCCTTGTCAGTTCGGGCGAAGTCGAGAACAAAAAAACTAAACTGTAAAAGCTAATGGTATAATATACAATCAAATATAAAGTGTGTTATAACAAGTACCTTATCCTAAAATAGTTTCAATACTTTTAAAAAACCAATAATCAAAATTTAAGCTTACTCAAATTACACAGTAATACTTGAACTAACTTAAACGGAGATAAAAAAATCAAAAAGTAGATATTTGAAAAACTTATAAATTAAAAACATGGCAATAGAAAAATTCCAAGAGAAATTTATTCAAATAATTATCCCAGTTTTTGAAGGATCAATTGAGGATAGAAAAAAATATTACTTAGAAAATGAAAGACCTAGTAAAGAAAATGTTGAAGGCATCATTAGTTCTTGTAGCTCAACTAATGGTGCAATTTCAGGTATATCTGGAATGATTCCTGGCCCCGCTGGCTTAATAGCAATTATTCCTGAACTAAAATTAACCATTGAAAATCAGATTGTAATGATTTATGACATTGGCGTTGCGCATGGAAAGGAAGAGCATATGTCAAAAGAAACGGTTTTAGCACTCGCCATGCAATCTGGTTTTGGTTCAGCTGGTATAAATGCACTTGCAAGGCAAGGGGAAAAAATACTGATTAAAAAAGCAAGTGTTAAAGTATTTCAGCAAATGGCTAAAGTATTAGGAATTAAGCTCTCTGCAGGAGTAGTAAAATCTGCAGTAGCGAAATTTGTTCCTGTATTAGGTGGTTTAGCTATTGGAATATGGGTAAAATATACAACTGCAGAAATCGGGGAAAATTCAGCACTAATATTGAGCAAAGATATAGACATACAAGAGACTGATCAAATAGATGAATATCAATTAGATTCTGAAGAAACAATAGAAGTGCTAGAAAACAAAGTTATTGTTTTGATGAACTTAATGAAAGTTGATGATGAATCTAATGAAAAAGAAAAAGAATATATTAAACAAATAATTGATAACATTGATTTTAGCTATTACACCTCAGCTAAACTTAAAGTTGATTTAGAATTAAGTTCGCAAAGTGAGGTTGATTTTAAATTACTTGAACTATCAAGTAAATCTGATAAAGACAGTTTATTAATAGACATGATTTCCTTAGCTAAAAGAGATGGCAAAGTTCATGTAAAAGAATTTGAATATATCATGTCTGTATGCGAAAAATTAAATCTCGATGTTAAATTTGTTATAAACGAACTAATGGCTAATTATCTAGCTGCAAAGTATTTTCTAAAAGCCAGTGCTGTTGAAATAAAGGATATTGTTGTTTATACTTTCAATAACTCAAAAAACAAAGCTCAATTTTATAATAATAACAGAGTTTTTATTTTTGACAACAATAATAAAATATTAGTAAAAGGCAGCTACCAAAATGGTGGCAGAAAAATAATAATTGATAATGGCAAAATAATTGAATCAAATGATATCAATAATAATCTTATTGAAGCCCTTAGCTGATTTAGAAAATGATTCACCAGATTTTATTGATATTGGCAGCAAAATTTGATTTAAAAGCCAAGATGCAAATGCAGAAATACTTAACGAAAAAAAGTATCCAGCAAATTTAATTGGCACATTAAAAACAATTACCAAATATGTCAATCCTTCATGTTTTTTTAAACCAAGTATTATTAAACCTACTTCTCAAATTTAAAATCAATACTTGAACTAACTTAAACTGAAATAAAAAAAATCAAAAATATATATTTGATAAAACTTTAAAAAATAAAATCATGTCAGAAATCAGCGTTTCAGGAAGAACAAAAGTAAAATCATTTTATCAAGCTTTTTTAAAAGCTTATCCTTATTTACATGCAGGCTTACAATATCCTGATGGAAAACCAGTAGATGCTGAATCTACCATTGCAAATGCGCGAAGCAAATCTATAGGCGGCGATTATACTCCAACTGGTGACTCAGAACTTTCAGTAAGAGGCAATTTAAATATTGGAACATTTGAAAATCGTTTTAAAGAAATATTTTCAATTACATGCCAAGTGCATTTTAAAAAGAATGGAAAATGGGTTGTAACTGGCGCTAAATATGATGCTATGACGTTAAACGACGCAAACACCTTAATAAAAGATGAAGGTGCAGATTTAATAAAATTGTAAGAAATGGCGGAATTAAAAATAAACGGAAGATTAATAGTTGATAATTTTTATAAAAAATTTGAAGCCATATATCCCTATTTAAATCCAGCATTATTTTATCCTAAAGAAATTGGTGGCGGAGAAGTAGATACATCATCTACGATTGCTAATGCTAGAGCAAGATCTGTTAGACAAGACAAAAAGGGATATACAGCAACTGGAGAATCGGAAGTTAATATAACTTCTGATACTCCTTTGAAAAAATTCCAAGAAGAAATAGAAAAAAATTTCTTGGTAAAATGCTATATAAATTGTCGCCCTGCCGAAAAAAAACTTTTTGGACTTGGTAAAACAGAACATAAATGGGTTGCAATAGGTAACAGTAAATACGCTAACATGACACTTGGAGAGGCAAATGCTCAGTTAGAAAAAGATGGCGCTCAAAAAGTAACTCAGGTTAGAACAAAAGGAAATAATTTGGGTGATAAATTCTTATAACACCTTATATTCTAAATCTTCATATTAAACATAAAAACAACATTCAAAATCTTATACGTTTTGCAGCGTAACCGAATAGTGCGGCAATAAATGTTTATAATATTGTGTTGATTTCACTTTTTAAAAGCAAAATAAACCAAACATGCATTCAAATATAATAGATAAACCAAGAAAAGAAGGCGCGGACGATTTACTTGGGGTAGATAAATATACAGATGCCTTAATACAATTTATTGAGTCGTGCCAAATGCCAACAACATTGGCTATTCAGGGGGAATGGGGAAGTGGAAAAACTTCGTTGTTAAATCAAATTCGCCACAGGCTTTGTGAATCAGTTTTAAATTCAAATGAAATTAATAACCAAAAACCTTATTATGGAATTTGGGTAAATACTTGGCAATATTCTTTAATGAAAAGTAAAGATGAGGCCTTGATTGCAATTATTGGTGGCCTTACCAATGAAATATTAAACATCATAAAAAGCAAACACGAAACAAAAGCTACTGCAACAATAAATAAAGTAAAAGGTTTGTTTGGTAAACTTGCTAAGGCAGGCGCAAAAGCCGCTATCAATACAGTTGGTATTGAATCAGATATTGTAGATTCATTAACTGAAAGCGATGAGGGTGAAGTAAGTTTGATGCAATTTAAAAAAGCATTACAAGATGCCATCGAACAATGCTTAACAGAAGATAGAAAATCAGGAAATAATAATCGTGGGTTTATTTTTTTTATTGATGATTTAGATAGGATTGATCCGCCAGTTGCCGTAGAAATATTAGAATTAATAAAAAATATTTTTGAAGTTGAAAACTGTATTTTTATTTTGGCGATTGATTACGAAGTTGTTGTAAAAGGTTTGGTTCCAAAATTTGGCCCACTTACAGAAAAGAATGAAAGAGAATTCCGTTCCTTTTTTGATAAAATAATTCAGTTACCTTTTTCAATGCCTATTGCAAATTATGATGTTGCAAAATTCCTTATTCACTCATTAAAAGACATAGGATATATTGATGATAGATTTGAAAAAGATGAATCACTAAAAGAAAAATTAACTGATTTAACGTTATTATCAGTTGGTACTAATCCAAGATCGTTAAAACGACTTATAAATACATTATCACTTTTAAATATTATTGGAAAAATTGAAGAAGATTCCGAAAAACAAATTCATGAATTATTTATCAATTATGCATTAGTCTGCATACAGATTGCATATCCTAAAATATATGAATTATTAACGCAGGAACCTTCCTACAGAGAATGGACCGAGCAAACAGCTAAAAAATTAAGGTTACCCGAGTTAAATGAATCTCAATTAGTAGTTTTAAATAGCACCAATGAATTTGATGAAGAATGGGAAAAAGTCCTATTCAGAAAATGTCAACAAGATCCTTACATGGCATCCAGAGCATTTCAAATTTCGCAACTATTAAATTATATTATAGAATTAGTACCAGAAAATTTAAATTTTACTGAAGAAATAACACGCATTATAGGGTTTAGCTCAGTAACAAGTGTTAATCTTGATCCTACTCCAAAGACAATAATAAAAGGGAATAAAGTTAGATTCGAAGGTTTTGCGTCATTAGAAGAAATGCTGAAATTAAATAAACATTCAGCAGATTATATCTCTAATCTTAAAACAATTCACGATAAAATAAAAGATGAATTTAAAGATTTAATACAAATTAACTACACGCCAAATTTTGTAACATTCATTTGTGCTTTTCCTAAAGGAAGGAGTAAAACATTTTTATTTATCAGATTCAAAAAGAATAATGTTATGTTTGAATTTGCGGGACAAACAGTCTTAATAAATCAAGCATCTGATTTTACATCTGAAGTTATGGATAAATTAAAGTTAGCATTTAACAATTTATCATCTAAGGAATTAAATTAGTAATACTGCTGTTTTATAATGTTTGGATTTAAAGGAAAATATGGATTTTCATTTTCTTGGAAAAGATTGTTGGGAATTAGTGGGATGCGAAATAGTATTGCAAATAAAACTGGCATACCAACAACAAGAGGCGGTGCTGAAAGGAAAATAGGCAGGCTATTATTAAATTTAATATTTGGCAAAAAATGAAAAATAATCCCGCTGATTTAAATTCTAATTTTTCTATTAAATTAATTCTATTTTATCTTTTATCTTCTTTTTTTGGAGGGTTGTTATTTAGTATATTATCTTATAGGTCAAGAAAGAAAGGCAACACCGGGTTTGGTTGGCTTCTCTTATCAATAGTGTTCATTGTTGTGTTTAGCTACATATCATTTGCATTATATAAAACGTCAAGTGCAAATCACGATGCGTTTTGGTATTATTTAGGTTTAAGCACAATTGCAGCAAATAGCATTGCCCTTTTTATTTTATTAATATCATTTTTTTTTAATAGACGTAATGGGATTAGTTCGTGAACTTTTTGATGAGGTCATTCCTCTGCCAAATGCGATGCAATCAAAAATCATTGGTAAAAATGAAATGAGTGCGGTATATAACCTTGGCTATGCATTTTTAAATGCTGTGTTTCAAATAATAGATTGCATTATAATTCCATATTTGACTTGGATTATCTTATTGAAGTTAAAATCAAATTTTAATTTATTGTTGGCATTGCTTCTTGGAGTTTTATTTCTTTCCAGTTTATTTTCATTACTTCAAGTTTTATATTATTTTATAAAACCATTTGATAAATACATAAATTTCTCGGATCGCCTAATCGGCGAAACATCTATTGGTGCTTTATTAAGTGCCATCTTTAAAATACCGATTAATACTTATATTAAAAGTAATGGCAAAAAATAATAAATTCAGAAATAAAATTCGTGATGAGGAATTTGAAACAGAGTCCAAATTACAGCGAAATTTAGATGGTTTTGGTTTAAAGTTAATAAAATCTGTAGGTGTAGCAGGAGTTATTATTGGTCTTGCAATTTTAGTAGCTTTTTGGTGGTGGGTAATTAAGCTGCTTTATAAAGTTGGTTAATTATGTTTTCATTTCATAAAAATCACTCCCAATTAGAATGCTTAATTAATAATTATCTTATAACTCCAAATGAATTAGGAGTAAATTTAGTGTATAATGAAATCTCCAATTATGTAAATAGTGCCGGAGCAATAAAAATCAATGCAGGATTTATTTCAAACTTAAAAGAACCCTTTAAATCATTATTGCAACTAAATTTAAAAAACGTAACAACGGTTGCAATTGATTTCCCCATTTATTTTAAATGTGCTAAAGAAACAAAAAAAACTATAATGGTTTGCGCCATGGATTCTTTGCCGCCAATTCCGACCAGTAGTTTTTGGAATGGTAAAAACTTTAACTTTACGAAAAATATTGGATTTTGGGCACCGTTTAGTTTAATAGATAATTGGCAAGCGCCGGTTGGTTCCATGAAAACAAATATTCCGTTTTTTCGCGCACTATTAGAAGAATACAACTTATATATTACTGATGTTTATAAAGTTTTTTTTAGAGTCGAAAAAAATGGACAATTAATAAATAGTAATACTATAACAGACTACACAGAATTAAAAAACCAAGAAGGCACAAATATCCATGGTTATATACTATCTAATGAAATTGAAATTATAAAACCAGACGCCATTTTAACCCTTGGTAATTCAGCCAGAAATAAATTACTTCATATTAATTATTTAATTAATAACGATGAACAACATTCGAAAGGATGGAGCAATGAGCCGCAAATGTATAAGTGGCAAAACTCTATTCCTATTATTGCAATACCACATATATCAGGTGCTGCAAATGGAGCAAAATCAGCTATTTTAAACAATTCAAATTATTCAAGTATTACTGGGAATTATCAAAATGAAAGACTTGCAAAAATAATTAAACTAAAAATTAATGCATAAAAACTCCAATAATTTAATGGTAAAACTAATACTTTGTTTTATTCTTACTACAGGCATCAACACTTTTTGTAACGCTCAAGTATTAAATATAGACCGAGCAAATGAAACGGATACAGTATTCCATAAATTTAAAGCATTTTGCGCATTTAGTTTTTCAAATGAAAAACAGAGAAGGAAACTGATAGATTTTAAGAATACAAACGAGGCTGATTATTTTTTAAAAAACAATTATATATTTATTTTTTTAAGCCAAACAGATTTAGCGTTTAACGGACCAATAGTTAATGAGAATAACGGATTTTTTCAACTTAGATTTAGAGATAATGATAAAAGGAAAGTTAGTCCGGATATTTTTACTCAATATCAATGGAACGGCATACAAGGTATGGAGTATAGAGCCTTGGCTGGTATAAATGCAAGATTTAAATGGTTAGAAAAAAGTAAGTCTGATTTATATACAAGCGTTGGAGTTTTTTATGAAAACGAAAAATGGAATCCATTTTTAGGTTCCTTTGCATATAAAACTGATTCGTTATACATTGTGTATAGAAATATGTTGCGTTTAAATTTAACGGCAAAATTTGCATTAAAATTAGGTAAATCCATCGATTATGTTGGATCGACCTTTTTACAATTTCCTTTAAATAATAACTTTACAAATCCGAGATGGGTTTTTGATTCAAATCTTTTTTTTGCAATCAATAAATATTTAAGCTTTAAAATTCACTTTGATTATAATTTAGACAACTTTAGACCTTTGCCAATCGACACTTATTATTATTCGTTAACTACAGGAATACAAATAAAAATATAGTAAGATTATGAAATGTCCTATTTCTTAGAATTGAGAAAGTGTGACTATAATGTAGTTTTAATATTTTGTTTTTACTAAAATACTATACGACTTACAAATAGCAAGTTGTTGCAAATTAAATTTTACTGCAATACAACTTTCCTGATATCAACCGTATTTCCTTGTGCATTTATTGTATGAATAAAATAAACGCCGTTTCCGGTAGAAGTTGTGAGGCTACTATAAAATACTTGCTCCAATTATTTTACTCTTTAATAAACTTTGCAACCTTCAATAATTTACCATTCTCATTAAACAGTTGCACAAAATAAATACCACTGCTTAACTCTGCAACAGAAACCGTATTGTTGTATTTACTTTCCTGAACAATTTGACCAATGCTATTTACTATTTTAACATCCGTAAATTTAATGGCTGAACTAATTGTTAGTTCTGCTGAAGCAGGATTTGGCATGATTTTAAAATCATTTATAGTTAATGATACAAGATTTGTAACAACAGTATTGTTGTTTTTAACATTACTACGTGATTTTGAAACTGCATTTATTTTTTGAGCCAATCCGCTACAAAAAATACTCCATTGGGTTTCTATACGCCAATTGCCTGTAGTTTGGTATAACGCATAATTGAGGTCTGTATATAAAGTAGAGGAAGCGCTCAGTGTTTGAATGGTATTCCAATTATTAGTAGATAAATTATCGCGTTTAAATAAATAATTTGACAATGCTGGTATTGGCAATGTTGCGCCTTCTATTTGATAAGGTGTCCAATTAAAATTACCACTATTATTTTGGAAAAATATAGTTTGATGATAAGGACTCATTGCACTCATATTGCCACAAGAATCTTTCGCTGCTATTTTATATCTCCAACTTGATGCGTTTGGATCTCCGTTCGCTAAATACAAAACCCTCACCGTATCTGAAAACTGCATGGAAGAATAGGGTTGCTTGCCTATTAATGCATAATTATTATTTGCTATATCGCGGTACACATAAAATGTATCTGTTGCAGTATAGCCTGTGTTATCCCAATATATAACATTGTTTTGAGAAACACTATCAACGGTGACCATGCAAATATTTGGTTGTGGAATAAATGAATCGGGCTCAGTGATTGTAAAAGTGGCAGTATTTTCGCAATCATTAATATCTGTAACAGTAATTGTATAGCTACCCGCAGTAAGATTAGAAATAGAGAAAGTAGTATCTGATATCCATGCAACATCTGAACTCCATAAATATGAATAAGGGGCAGAGCCGCCAGCGGCTATTGCAATTGCCCCGCCATTGTTAAAGCCATAACAACTAACGTTAGAACTGCTTATTAGAGTGGTTACAGCAGGGCTGCAGTCAAAATATTTAGCGAAGAAAATATCTTTAGATCCAAGTGAAGTTAAATTTTGCGTCCCTACACCTGGGTCAAAGTCGGCTGCATTTCTAAAAGAACCAGTAATATAAACATTGCCGGCTGCATCATTGGCTATGCTATTTCCAAGATCTACAGACGAACTTCCAATACTTTTCGCCCAAAGATAACCGCCATTATTATCGTATTTAGCAAAGAAGATATCTTGAGCGTTGGATGTTAAAATCTGCATACCCACTCCTGGGTCAAAATCAACATAACCTTGTGTAGCAAAACCCACTGACCCGAAACCACCTGTAATATAAATATTGCCGGCAGCATCAGTAGTAATATTATTGCCATATGAGTTTCCACCACCGTCCAGCTTTTTCGCCCAAATATAATTCCCATTGCTATCGTACTTACCAAAGAAGATCTCATTATATCCACTATTGGTAGTTAAATTCTGTGTGCCACCACCTGGGTCAAAGTCGGCTACATTTCTAAAAGAACCAGTAATATAAACATTGCCAGTGACATCAAGTGTGATGCTATTGCCTACTTCATTATTACTCGTACTGCCAATACTTTTCGCCCAGATATAATTCCCATTACTGTCGTACTTTGCGAAGAAGATATCAGCGTATCCTATTGAAGTTAAGTTTTGCGTGCCTAATCCCGGGTCAAAGTCCGCCGTAATTGCACTAGTAAATGGAACATCAGTATTTCCATAAGAACCAGTGATATAAACATTGCCAGAAGTATCAGTGGTTATACTTCTACCCGCATCTTCTTTAATGCTTCCAATGCTTTTAGCCCACAGGTAATTTCCATTACTATTATATTTGGCAAAGAAGATATCAGAGCCACCAACCGAAGTTAAAGTCTGCGTGCCTACTCCTGGATCAAAGTCTGCTGTGCCCGTGCCAACTGTGTTGAAACTACCAGTAATATAAATATTGCCAGAGGCATCAGCGTCTATGCTATTGCTCTCTCCACCGCCATACCCAATGAAGCCAATACTTTTCGCCCAAATATAGCTTCCATTGCTATCGTATTTTGCAAAGAAGATATTAAAATTTGTATTAGTTGTGCTATTTGTATTTGTTAAGATTTGCGAACCTGATCCCGGGTCAAAATCGGCTGTGCCTCTGAAATTACCAGTAATAGCAAAGTTGCCAAATGCGTCAGTGGTGATGCCATAGCCGATATCGTCTCCACTGCTTCCGATACTTTTCGCCCACAGGTAATTTCCATTACTATTATATTTGGCAAAGAAGATATCAGAGCCGCCAACCGAAGTTAAAGTCTGCGTGCCTACTCCTGGATCAAAGTCGGCTGTGCCAGCGAAACTACCCGTAATATAAACATTGCTGAAGGCATCAGTTGTTATGCTATATCCGATATCATCTCCGGCGCTTCCAATACTTTTTGCCCATTTGTAAGCCTGTGAGAATGACAAATGAGTGCTAAGAATTAAAATGGCAGCTAATGTTAATTTTTTAATTAGTTGCTTAGCTGCTGAGTTAAATATGAAAGCGGATTTGTTTTTATTTTTTTTCATTATGGTTTTATTTAGATTAAAACTATGATAATTGCGGGAAATCACTTGGTTCAATCCAAAACTCCTTCGTTTGATTACAATCTGCGATTTTATTTATTGAACCATCTTTTAATCGTTCTACAATATCTTTTATATCTTCATTTGATAGCTTAAACCACTCTTTGCTATGAGGATTTATTTTTGAAACAAAGTGTTTATGCAATTTGCGCTCAACACTTCTAGCTTCAATGTTTGAATCATACATAAAATAAGCAAGAGCTTCAATTTGGTTTGGATTGCCTGTTTGTAGTTTTAAAATTCTACGCTTTATAGATACCGGATGTGTACTTGCCGTATAGCTTTTATGCCCTTTTATATGCTCATCGGTTTTAGCATGAGTTACAACGCCTATCTTAATAAATTTATAGTCGGTGTCTTTTTCAAAAAAAACATAAAGAAATGATTTGCCTTTTGTATCTGATGATAAGTTTTTTTTCATTTTACTTTTATTAGATTTTAATTATTTGATAAGCTACATTTTTCGGTTTTATAAATTAATAGCCATTTTGAGTATTTGATATTATACAATTCCTATTGAGACTTAATGTTGATTTTTATAATAAAACAAACATTAATCTTTCCATAAATCAAACCTATCAAATACTCTTCAAGATTAAAATTGCATCTTATTGCATCTTCATTTTAAAAAAATAAATTACCTTAGAAGTAGTTTATTTGTATATGCAAAAAATATCTAACGAGCGTTTTGATCATTTATATTTGCGTGAATTATGTTCACGTTTACAAAAGCATTTATTAATAGAAGTAAAAGAATTTAATGATTGTAAACTAGCCTCCGAAAAACTTTTAAAGAGCGGCTTTGTTATCTCTGCGCATACCTTGGCTCGTTTTTTTGGAATTTTAAAAAGCAACCATCGGCCTTACACCTCTACACTTAATTTAATGTGCCAATATATTGGAGCAGATTCTTTTGCTGCTTTTTGTAATGAGGTTAAACAAAAAACAGAACACGCTTTATATAGCCCAGTAGATGCTTTTAAAACTGGGCCTTTTTCATTAATTACTCTTGAAATTGCTTTAGCAAATGAGGATTGGAAAAGTGTTCAAGAAATAGTGGGCAATTTTCAAGTCAGTAACCCGTTTAAAAATGAACTCGTTATGCTGCTTGGTAAAAGTGTAAGGTATAGCCACAAAAGGGAACTATTATTAAAAAAGTTAATAGAAATTGAACATGGTAGACTTTTATTTTATGAAAGCTATGTGGATGAAGATGACCCAGGCGGATATTATTCGCATGCCTTAAAAAAGTATTATAAATCTAGTTTTTCAAATTCTAAAAATCAACTGTTTCTTCATTGTTTTATAATGTCAAAAGCAATTTATTTAAATGAGGTTGTTGACTTAACTTTATTAAAATCATCTGTATTAAATTTAGATGCGCCTTTTAAAAAATTACATTTTCATGAAATTTCAAGGTATTTAGAATTACAAATTTTGCTCGATTTTAAAAAGGGCTTTTTAAAAAATAATTTACTTACCCATTTAGAAAAAATTATAGAACTAACTACAGGATATGCATTTAATGATAGGTGTACATTAGAATTCCTCAATCACGATAGATGTTGGATTGTTGCCCGAAGTTTAAAAGCTTTAGCATTTGCAGGGTTTTTAAAAGATGCATTAAAACAAGATAGTTTTAGGTTGTTAATTGAGGAACTTTATAGAGGTTCTTCCCAAAATATAAGAAGTATTGCTGAATTAATTATTCAATTTGTAGTGCATGGTATGAGCAAGCCGTTAGGAAAAGGAAACGATTACTTTCCACCAAAACGAATAACTGCCTTACACGATAACGAAACTCATTCAAGAATTGTTATAGAAGCCGCAACATCTTTACTTTATGCAGAAGACAAAATAAAACCTATTTTAGAAAAAAATGTGTATTCGTTTGCTAAAAAAACAGGCCACACGTGGTTGTTCGAATTATTAGCATAACCACTTTAACTCTGGTTTTTTAATTTCACCATCGTTAAAATAGTAGCAATACCAACTGTTTGTCCAGCTTGATCCACAGCATCGTATTTTTCTAAAATGTCTGCTGAACTTGCGTCGTAAATATCTACAACCCATTTTACAATACCTGCTTTCACTTCTTCGCCGCTTGCTGCAGTTAATGGTTTATCGTTTTCAATTTTTTCTTTACACGTAAATTTTACACCAATGGTCATGCCTGGATAAATTGGGCGCGTAAAACGGCATTCATCAATACCATAGTTTAATAATACGGGTCCTTTTGGCGGATCAACGAATAAACCTGCTGCCTTTGATAAAATAAAATAACCGTGCGCAACAGTGCGTTTAAAAATGGTTCCCTCCAATGCATCAGGTTCTAAATGTGCGTAAAACTTATCGCCTGTTAAATTTGCAAAGTTCACTAAATCCTCTTCGCTGACCGTATGTGTTGGAGTGATGGTTGTTTCGCCAACTTCTAAATCTTCAAAATATTGACGGAATGGATGAACATCTTTAATAATTTGTTTAGCACCCACTTGGTAGTTATTTAAAATAGCTGTAATCATGGTTGGCGAACCTTGAATAGCTGTGCGTTGCAAGTAATGAAATACGCCGCGTTTTCCGCCCATCTCTTCTCCTCCACCGGCACGCCCCGGGCCGCCATGCACTAACATTGGCATTGGCGAACCATGACCAGTGCTTTCTTTAGCACACTCTGCATTTAAAATTAAAATGCGTCCATGCATACAAGCTGCACCAATCGTATATTTACGAGCAACGGTTTCGCTAGCTGTAACTATAGAACTTACCAAACTTCCTTTACCCATTTTTGCTAATTGAATAGCGTCTTCAATAGTTTTGTATGGCATAATGGTACTAACAGGACCAAATGCTTCTACATTATGGCAATCTGTATTGGTAAATGGCTTATCGTTATAAAAAATAATTGGCGGCATAAAAGCACCTTTGTTTTTATCGGCTCCTTTTACTTCAAAGTTTTCGAAATTACCAATGATTATTTTTTGAGTTTTAGAAAGTATTTCTACTTTTTCTTTTACTTCTATTAGTTGTGATTGCCCTGCTAATGAACCCATTCGGACACCTTCGATATTTGGGTCGCCAATTACATTTTGAGCTAAACGTTTACCTAAAGCAATTTGCACATCTTCTACCATATTTTCGGGAACAATAATACGGCGCACGGCTGTACATTTTTGTCCGGCTTTGGTGGTAATTTCTCTAGCTACTTCTTTAATAAAAATATCAAACTCCGGCATGGCTGGTGTTACATCTGTTCCCAACACACAGCAGTTTAACGAATCAGCTTCCATGTTAAAATGAACCGCTTCTTGTAATAACCGAGGATGCGCTTTCAACATTTTTCCTGTAGATGCAGAACCAGTAAAGGTTATCACATCTTGACTTTCAACATGATCTAAAATACCATTAGCGCTACCACAAATTAATTGCAAAGCGCCAGCAGGTAAAATTTTACTTGCTATAATTTCCTTTACAACGGCTTCTGTTAAAAAAGATGTTAATGCAGCGGGCTTCACAATAGCTGGAACTCCCGCTAACCAATTCACTGCCACTTTTTCTAACATTCCCCAAACCGGAAAATTAAACGCATTAATATGAATAGCGACACCTTCTTTTGGTACGCAAATATGATGTCCTATAAATGTATTGTTTTTAGACAAGCGCGCTACATCTCCTTCGTAACAAAAAGTTTCATTTGGAAATTGGCGACGCAGCGATGCGTAAGCAAATAAATTACCAATACCTCCTTCAATATCTACCCAACTATCAACGCGGGTTGCTCCGGTTGCCCAAGATACTTTATAAAAGTCTTCTTTTTTAGCCATTAAATGCATAGCTAACGCTTTAAGCATTAAGCCTCGTTGCTGAAAAGTTAACTTACGTAAGTTTGGTCCGCCAACACTGCGCGCATACTCACACATTTTAGCAAAGTCTAGTCCCTTGCTACTTGCGGTAGCAACCACATCGCCAGTAATGGCATTAAATAATTCTTGTCCGTTATCTGCTCCTGCAACCCATTGGTCTAAAGCATAATTTTGTAATTTGTTCATAGAAATAATAGACTAATTAGAATTGAAAATTAGCGAATAAAAATGGGAATACAAATACTATTTAAAATCGTTCAGAAAAAGAAAAACTACATAATGCGATGTAAGTTAATGTCCTTTGGTGGCTTAATAATCATTGGAAATTTTTCAATTTTTACGGAGCTACTATCTAATCCAAAAGCTTTTGCTTCGCTTAAACTGAAACGTTTTAAGAAGAAATAAACCGTTAAAACTAATTTTTCAAATAAAGGTAAATCATTTTCGTAGGACAAGAATTTCTCTAAAACAACAAATTTAAAATCGCCGATAATATTGTTTTTATTTAATGATTCGTATCGACTAGTAATATCCACTTCTTTGTTCTTCACTAAATCTTCTACTACTTTTCTAAACATTAAATTAACGCGAGGCGCTACTTTAAATCCAAGTTTAAAATCAACCCTAATAATATCGTCTGCTGCAATGTGCGTTACTTTATAATCCATACGATAAGGCTCGTCCATCACATCTACATGAACAAACCAATAGATGTCAGCTTTTTTAGGGCGCTTTTGTAAAATAGAATAAATTACTTTCGATTCGATTTTTAACGAATCGTTAGCACTTGTCATATAAACTAAATGGGTTGCATATTTTTGAATGGAAGAATCAACGCTTAAATCGCATAACATTTGAGTATAGGTATTTAAAGGTACCAAATCAGTATACCTTTCTCTTATTGATTTAGCAATATACCAGCAAGCCATAATACCTGCTAGGAACAAAGCAATTAGTAAGGTAATGTAGCCACCTTTTGGGAATTTTTCGAGCAAGGCAATTAAAAATGCCAATTCAACTATAATATACACCGAAATAAATGTGTAAATAAATACTTTGTGATACTTTTTTATGCGCATAAAAAATGCTAACAATCGCGACGACATAATCATCCCTAAAATAATGGTTAAACCATAAGCCGCTTCCATATTTTTTGCTTCTTTAAAAAATAAAACAATTGCTACACATCCAAAATATAATAACCAATTTATAGACGGAATATACATTTGCCCTTTTGCATCCGAAGGATATTTGATTCCAACTTTAGGCCAAAAATTTAAACGCATTGCCTCATTAATTAATGTAAAAGATCCGCTAATTAATGCTTGGGAGGCCACAACCGTGGCTACTGTTGCAATACCAATTCCTACAGGCAAAAACCATTCGGGCATAATGGCAAAAAAAGGATTTTTTCCATTTAGTGTTTTGCCGTCCATGGTAATTAACCAAGCTGTTTGCCCCATATAATTTAGAACTAACATTGATTTTACAAAAATCCAAGAAATACGAATATTATCTCTGCCGCAATGTCCCATATCTGAATACAAAGCTTCTGCCCCCGTTGTGCATAAAAAAACGGAACCTAATAACCAAAACGCGCCCGGATGATTTATTAATAAATCAATTCCGTAATAAGGATTTAACGCTTTTAAAACTGTAAGATTATGACTTAAGCCCACAACGCCCATAACACCTAGCGTTATAAACCACACTAACATTACTGGCCCAAAAAATTTACCAATAAATTTTGTTCCAAATTGTTGAATAAAAAATAAAAAAGTGATAATGGCAATAACGATTGGTATAGTTGGTATATCTGAAAAACGAGGAATTAATCTTAATCCCTCAACTGCCGAAGCGACCGAAATAGGAGGCGTTATAATTCCTTCGCCCAATATACAACAGCCGCCAATAATAGCCGGAAATATTAACCATTTTACCTTTGTTCGTTTTACTAATGTATATAACGAAAAAATTCCACCTTCACCTTTGTTATCTGCCCTCAATGTAAAAATGACATATTTAATAGTGGTTTGTAATGTGATAGTCCAAAATACCAGAGACATAGCTCCAATAATTACCGACGACTTAATTACAGTTGAGCCAACAATGGCGCTCATTACATATAATGGCGACGTGCCAATATCTCCATAAATAATTCCGAGAGTAACTAATAAACCAGCTGCCGTAATTTTACTAATGTGTCCGTGACTTTGATTGCTCATTGATTTGGTTGTTAAAGTTTTAAAATTACTACTATTACACACGCTAAATTGCTTTTAGCATCAAATAATTATAAAATAAATAGTTTAATAAATTTGATTTTTTGAAACTAATATCGTTTACTTGCAAAAACGCAATTTTAGGTCTTTTTTTCAAAATAGTTTATTACCTTTAAATACTTAATTTTTAAAAATTAAAAATGAAAGCTTCAAGTTACTTTTTCTTGCTTTTAATGTCAATAACATATATCACCGCTCAAACAAGTAGCAGTAGCAAGTATTTTAATCATGTAAAAAAAGCAACCGTAAATTTTGCGGAAATCACTCAAGATTTTAGTCCTACTCTATTAGTGAAAGAAATGCCAAAACCGGGCAATGAAAAAATGGTTTATTATAATTATCCTGAACCAAAAGAAAAAAACAAACTAAACCAAAGAACTCAAACACCATTATCAAATTTAAATTTGGGAACTAACTTTTTTGGCAATCCATATAGTTCAAGCACACCAACTGATAATGATCTTGCTATTTCAGATTCTGGAATGATCGTTTCTGTGATCAACACAAATATCTTAGTATATAACACAAAAACTTCTGTTGCTTCACCTATAAAATCATTAGCGGCTTTTACTACGCCTGTAAATAGCAAGCATCAGGAATTTGACCCAAAGGTCATGTACGATCCAAAAGCAGATAAATTTGTTTTGATGTGCCCTGTTGGTTTTGTAGATTCTACTAGTAAAATAATTGTGGGGTTTTCACAAACTAACGACCCAAATGGTAATTGGAACTTATATACTTTACCGGGCAATCCTCTAAACAATAATCTGTGGTCTGATTATCCAATGATATCCATGACCGAAAAAGAATTATTTTTAAGTATTAATTTGTTATATAACGATAGCTCATGGCAAACTGGATTTGTAGAAACCGTTATTTGGCAAATGAAAAAAGATAGCGGTTACGCTGGTTTACCATTAGGTTCTCTATTACATCACACTATTAAATTTAATGGAAAAGCTATTCGCAATTTATGTCCGGCAAAAGGTGGCAGTAAATTATATACCCCAAATATGTATTTTGTTTCTAACAGAAATTTAGCTTCACAAAATGACACCGTTTTTTTAGTTGAAGTTACCGATACTATTGGAGCACCAACAAATACTGTTACTGCCAAAGTGCTTGTAACACCTCAGCCATATTACTTTCCGCCAAGTGGCAGGCAAACTTCGGTCACACAAAGTTTAGCCACCAACGATAGCAGAAATTTAGGGGCTTTTTATGAAAACAATAAAATTCATTACGTGCATAATACTAAAAACCCAATTAATAATCAGGTTACTATTTATTATGGAGTTATTGATAATCCACAAAATACAAACCCAACTATAAATGGTTACATTATCAATAACGACACGGTTGATTTTGCTTATCCAAATATCTCGTATGCAGGTTTAAATAATTTAGATAACACAGCGATTGTTTCATTTGATCATTCTTCTAACAAAATATTTGCGGGCGTTTCTGCTATAAAGGCAGATGGAAATGGTAATTTTTCGAATGTATTAAGAATAAAAAGTGGGACTAATTTTGTGAACGTGCTATCTGGTAATTTAGAACGTTGGGGAGATTATTCAGGCTCGCAGCACCAATACAATAAACCAGGAATAGTTTGGATGAGTGGCTATTACGCTTACAATATCAATTTAACCAATAAAAATAAGCATGGCGCTTGGATTGCTCAACTTTCTGTTGATACACTCTTAGTTACAAATACACAAAGTCATAATGCTAACAATGATTTTGCTCCGTTAATTTTTCCAAATCCTGCACTGGATATCTTTAATGTAGATATTAATTTAAATCGTCCGGAATATTTAAGTTTTGAGCTGTATGATGTAAACGGAAAATTAATTGAACTATTATTAAAAGATTGGGTTAAAACCAAAACAAACACCTTTAGTTTTAGTTTAAAAGATGTAAGCAGTGGTATATACCTTTTAAAAATAACAGGAAGCACAACCAACCTTACAAAAAAAATTATTAAACAATAAAAAATCATGTTCAAGTTGCGTTATAATTTACTTTTATTTTTTTGTATTGGACTTGCCTTTACTTTAAAAGCTACGCATAATCGCGCAGGAGAGATAACTTATAAATGGAAATATGGTTATACTTATGAAATAAAAGTGACAACTTACACAAATGTTGGCGGAAATAATTTAGCAGATAGATGCGAAGACACCGTTTATTTTGGAGATGGAACACGAGCAATTGTTTTACGAAGTAATGGCCCTTGCAATGGAGGCTGCTCACCGGCATGTGAAGGCGTAATTTTACCAGGAGGCACTATAAAGATAAATGAATATATTACTACTCATGGTTATGATGGTCCAGGAAATTATTTAATTAGTATGGAAGACCCTAACAGAAATGCAGGCGTTATCAATATACCTAACTCTGTAGATCAAGTATTTTACATAGAATCTTACTTGGTTATTCCTACTTACGGAACGCGTATAAATAATTCGCCTATTCTTACCTACCGACCAATTGATAATGGATGTGTTGGCAAATGTTTTTTACATAATCCCGGTGCTTATGATTTAGATGGGGATAGTATATCATACGAATTAACAACTTGCAGAGGTCGTTTAGGTGCAACCTGCCCAGGATACACTTATCCCGCAACTGGAGGCGGAACTTATAATGTTAATGCAACAACAGGTACATTAACTTGGTGCACTCCACAGTTACAAGGCGAATATAATTTAGCGATGCTCATTAAAGAATGGCGCAAAAACGACGATGGAAATTATTTTTTAATCGGTTACATTTTAAGGGATTTACAAGTTGATGTAGGTGCATGCAACAATAATCAGCCTTCTATTAATGCTATTACTGATACATGTGTAGAAGCTGGTAGCATCATTACAAAAATTATAAAAGCAACAGATCCTGATAATGATATTTTAACCATGGAAGCAAATGGCGGTCCGTTTGGAGTAACATCCCCTATCGCTACATTTTCATCTCCAACAGGTTTAACACCAATTTCAGGCTTGTTTACTTGGCAAACATCCTGCAACCATATCCGAAAAACGCCTTATCAAGTTACCATAAAAGTAAAAGATAATGATCCATCTGTAAACTTGGTGGATTTTAAAACATTCAACATTACTATCGTTGCTCCGCCACCATTAAACTTAACAGCAGTTGCCTTGGGGACAAGCGTAAATTTAAAATGGACAAAGCCAATTTGTCGGCAGTTAACAGGAAACAAAATTGAAAGGTATTGTATTTACAGAAAACAAAATTGCACGCCATGGCTTCATGCGGATTGCGAAGTGGGAGTGCCTGCATACACTGGTTATACAAAAATTGGATGCACCACAAATTTAAATGATACAACCTTTTTAGATACTAATAATGGAGGAGGATTGTCGCAAGGCACCAATTATAGTTATGTGGTTATTGCCGTATATACTGATTTAGCAGAAAGTTACGCCTCTAATCAAGTATGTGTTCAATTAAAGCGTGATATTCCCATCCTAGTAAATGTTGATGTTCAAACAACTGATATTACTATTGGCTCTATATTTATAAGATGGCTTAAACCAAGTTTAGGTTCTAATGCACTCGATACGATTTCAATTCCTGGTCCTTACGAATTTAGATTAGTGCATCACGATGGATTTACTGGAACATTTTCAACGGTTTACTCCACAACAAGTCAATTTTTTGCAGGATTTAATCAGCTCTCAGATACAACTTTTGTGCACACAGGAAATTCAACAAGTTTTCCATTTTTATTAAACACGCAAACCATTCCTCACACTTATAAAATCGAATTCTATGCGAATGGTCAATTTATTGGTAACGGACAAAAAGCGTCTTCCGTATTTTTAACTAGTAACCCAAGCGACAACAAATTAACTTTAAATTGGCAAAGACAAGTGCCTTGGTTGAATTACAAATATTACATCTTTAGAAAAACACCAGTACAAACTACATTTACATTACACGATAGCACAACTGCAGTGACATACACCGACACAGGATTAGTAAATGGTGCTACTTACTGTTATAAAATTCAAAGTAAAGGCAATTATTCCGATCCAACCATTTTTAGTCCGTTGTTAAATTTCTCGCAAGAAGTGTGCAATAAGCCTAAGGATACAACGCCACCTTGCGCGCCAAAATTACAAATTGTATCAGATTGTATAACTCCTAGCTTGATGTTGCAATGGAATAATCCAAATCATTCTTGCAGCGATGACGTTGTACAATACAATATTTATTTTGCAGAAACAGAAAATGATAATTTAGTTTTAACGGATTCTATTAAACTATTAAATGACACTGTACTTGTATTTGATAATTTAACATCAATAGCCGGATGTTATGCAATAACCGCCGTTGATTCATTTGCAAATGAAAGTGCTCAAAGCGTTAAAGTATGTGTAGATAATTGTCCTGAATATGAATTGCCAAACGTTGTTACATTAAATGGAGATGGCGTGAATGATTTTTTTAAAGCCATCAAAAATAAATTCATAAAGGATATCGATTTAAAAATATATAACCGCTGGGGAACATTAGTTTACGAAACTACTGACGCTGCATTTTTATGGGATGGTAAAACGATTCAATCAAAACAATTATGCAGCGAAGGAACCTACTTTTACACCTGTCAAGTTAATGAGATACGAGTAGTTGGAATTGTTTCAAGAAATTTAAAAGGATTTTTGCAAATTTTTCAAAAATAATTAATTCATACTATCTATAAGTAATTGTGTCTAAAAGGACTTCGCTCATATTTTTTATTTTAGTGGGATACATTGTTTTACAATTTTTATGGTGGGAAATTTTATTAGCAAAACAATCTGATGCTATTATTTCGTTAAAACAAAATATCGCCGCCTTGTCATCTACGGATGATAAAATTATTTTGCGGGATGTTGAAATCTTGCAAAATAAAAAAACCAATCAGCTATATATGATAGTTGGCGAAGGAACTGTTTTTTTACTCATCTTATTATTTGGAGTTTATCAAGTTAGAAAATCTATTAAAAAAGAAACCGAACTAGCAGATCAAAAAAGTAATTTTATTTTAAGTGTATCGCACGAATTAAAAACACCAATTGCAGCTACTAAACTTCAATTGCAAACTTTACTTAAGCACGATTTAGAAAGAGAAAAGCAAAAAGAACTATTAAATAATGCGCTGAACGAAACAAGCCGCTTGCACAAACTAGTGGATAATGTTTTAATGGCCAATCAAATTGACAACAACAACTTAATTGCTAATAAGGAAAATTTAGATTTAAGTGGTTTAACCGAACAAACAGTTAAACGCTATTTCACGGACTTTATTGAAAAACATCAACTTCAATTACATATCGAAAAAGATATTACTTACTGCGGCGATAAAGAACTACTGCCATCCATCATTATTAATTTAATAGAAAATGCCATTAAATATTCTGCCGAATTAGTGGATATTAACGTGTTTTTAAAATCAGTTAATGGCAAAATAATTTTAGAAATTCAAGATTTAGGTTGCGGTGTTGAGGAAAATGAGAAAGAAATAGTTTTTCAAAAATTTTTTAGGAGTGGTGATGAAAACACCCGAAAAACAAAGGGAACGGGTATAGGTTTATACATTGTAAAAAGTATTTGTGATATCCATCACATAAAAATAAATATATTGAATAACAGGCCAAATGGAAGTATTTTTCAACTTCACTTGTAATTAGTAGGCGCTAAACTATGGATGTAAAATATTATTTATTTGTAATTAGCGTCATTATTACTGCTTGCTCTTCAAGCAATCAAAAAAAAGATAACGCCGATAAATTTCAAATAGTTACAACGCATTATGCAACACGATTTGCCATAAAAAAAACAATGAACTATACTGTTTTGGAATTGCTTGGAAACAAAAACAACTCGGAAGTAACAGCAACTTTTGTGCTCTATAAAAATCAAAAGCCTACGTATAGTGAAAATGCTTATTATATAAAAACTCCGGTAAAAACCGTTGCCTGCATGAGTTCGATCTATTCTGCTATGTTGTCCAAATTAAAATGCGAGCAAGCTATTGTAGCTATCGATAACGTAGATTATTATACAAACTCTTTTATAAAAAATAAGGTAAAAGAAAAAAAAATTACAGAACTATCAAAAGGAGCACAAGTTGATATTGAAAAAACAATAGCGTTAAAGCCTGATTTATTTTTAACATTTGGAATGGGAAATCCGAAAGAAGATGTTGATCAAAAATTAGTAAGCGCTGGTATTCCAATTGCAATTAGCATCGATCATTTAGAAGAAACGCCTTTAGCTAGAGCCGAATGGATAAAGTTTTTTTCCTATTTTTTTAATAAAGAAAATTTAGCTGATTCGTTGTTTACTGAAACCGAAAAAAAATATGCTTACTTGAAATCGCTAACCGAAAACCTAAAAACAAAACCAACTGTATTGACTGAAATAAAATACGGCGATGCATGGTATGTGCCATCTGGAAAAAGCTACATGGCGCATTTAATAAATGATGCAGGCGGCCATTATTTTTGGAAAGATGACCATAAAACAGGAAGTACTCCTTTATCTTTTGAAACAGTTTATGCTAAAGCTAAAGATTGCGATATTTGGATTAACTTATATAACATTAATACCAAAAAAGAACTGTTGAGCTACGATGAGCGTTATAGTTTTTTTAAAGCTTATAAAAATAATGGTTTATATAATAACAATAAAAATCAAAATGCAAATGGCTACAGCAATTACTGGGAAACAGGCATTACTAATCCAGAAGAGGTGCTAGCGGATTTAATTTATATATTCAATCCTAGTGTATTGCCAAATCATACGTTCACATTTTATAAAAAAATTGAGTAGAGAATGGAACGCAGATGACGCAGATGGTTATGATAAAAAAGGATAAAAAATTGTTGCCATCATTCTTAACCTAATTTCTAAATGTTCTATAATAAAAAGGCACGTAAATTTGACAAGTGCTTAAAAATTACTCTAATCATTTTTAATCTGCTTAATCAGCGCTATCTGCGTTCCATAATAAAAAGACACGGAAATTTGACTAGCGCTTAAAAATTACTCTAATCATTTTTAATCTGCTTAATCAGCGCTATCTGCGTTCTATAATAAAAAGACACGTAAATTTGACTAGCGCTTAAAAATTACTCTCATCATTTTTTATCTGCTTAATCAGCACTATCTGCGTTCTATAATAAAAAGGTATGTAAATTTGACTAGCGCTTAAAAATTACTCTCATCATTTTTTATCTGCTTAATCAGCGCTATCTGCGTTCTATAATAAAAAAAGAAATGTAAATTTGCACATTGAAACAATCTAAATTCATATTAACAACCATTTACTTAACGCTAATATTACTAGCATTTACAACTGTTGATTTGTGTTTTGGCAGTATTAATTTATTTTCTTTAGAAACAACAAGCCCTTTGTTTTCAACTATTTTTTTTGATATTAGATTACCAAAAACATTAACCTGCATCATAGCAGGTTCTAGTTTAGCATTGTGCGGTTTACTGATGCAAAGTTTATTCCGAAATCCGCTTTCTGGGCCTTATGTTTTGGGAGTGAGCAGCGGCTCAAGTTTATTTGTAGCAATTGCCACCATGCTTATTTCATCCATTCAAGTATCAGGATTTTATTTAATGGGAAAAAGTATTGTCACACTTTTTTCAATAGCTGGAGCTTTTCTGGTGACACTAGTCATTTTAATAATTTCTAAAAAAAACAAAAGCAACATTACTATTTTATTAGTTGGTTTAATGTTAGGCCAAATTTTAGGTGCTTTGCAAGCGTTAATTGAATACACAAGTAGCGCTGATAATTTAAAAACTTTTGTTATTTGGGGCATGGGTAGTGTTGGGAGCACAACCCTACAGGATTTATTTTTTGTAATACCAATTTATATTCTTGCAATTACATCTAGCTTCTTTTTTATAAAGCCGCTCAATGCTATTTTACTAAACGAGCAGTATGCACAAAATTTAGGTATTAATGTCAATAATTTAAGAATATCAATTATCATTATCACTGCCATTCTAGTAGGTCTTATTACAGCATTTTGCGGACCAATCGCTTTTGTTGGCATCTCTGTTCCAATAGCTTCACGTTTATTTTTTAAAACATCCCATCATTTACATCAAATAGTTTTTTGTTTAATTATTGGAGCTTGCGTCCTATTATCTGCTGATTGTATTTGTCAATTATTAAGTAGTCAATTTCTTTTGCCAATTAATACAGTTACCACCTTGATTGGATCGCCAGTTGTAATTTATTTATTATTTAAATCTAAATTTAGTATAGGATGATAGATATTAAACAATTAGAAATTGGATATACTGATAAACGCAAAAATATCAGCGTTTTTAAAAACATCAATTTGACCTTAGGTGCTGGCAATTTAATTGGTTTAATGGGTGATAATGGCATTGGCAAATCCACTTTCTTAAAAACGATAACAGGAAACTTAGCTCCATTATCAGGAGAAATCGTATTAAATTCAAAAACTATCAGTAATTATTCGGCACAGCAATTAGCGCAATTACTTTCAATTGTTATTACAGAAAAAGTTGGTGGATTTAATTTAACGGTGTGGGACGTTGTAGCTTCTGGAAGAACGCCTTATATTTCTATTTTTGGAAAACTAACAGCAGAAGATGAAGGTATTGTTAACTCAAGTTTACAGCAATTAAATTTAGAGCCATTAAAAGATAAATTGATTGATGCATTAAGTGATGGACAACGCCAAAAAGTGATGATTGCAAAATCGCTAGCGCAACAAACTCCAATTATCGTTTTAGATGAACCAACTGCATTCCTAGATTATACATCAAAACATCTGTTATTTATAACACTAAAGAAATTATGTGTGGAACAAAATAAACTCATTATAGTTTCTTCTCATGATATAGATTTAATGAAGCGATACATTACAAAATCTATTACCATGACTACAGAAAATAAGTTGGAAGTAATTTAATGAATTTCCTTTAGCACATAAACGACTTACTTTTTATGTTTCATCGCCCACTCTTTTGCAAAATAAGTAAGAATAACAGAAGCGCCTGCACGTTTTATACTTAATAAAATTTCATCGCGCACTCTGTCGCCATCAATCCAACCCTTGGCTGCGGCAGCTTTTACCATGGCATATTCGCCACTGACATTATAAGCTGCAATTGGCAAATCAAAATTGGTACTTAAATCTTTTATAATATCTAAGTAAGATAAGGCTGGTTTTACCATTAAAAAATCAGCACCTTCTTCTAAATCTAATTGAGCCTCAATCATTGCTTCTTTACTATTTGCCGGATTCATTTGATAGGTTTTTTTATCCCCAAATTTTGGAGCACTATCTAAAGCATCTCTAAACGGACCATAAAAGGCACTTGCATACTTAGCTGTGTAACTCATAATAGATACATTTGTAAATCCGGCATCATCTAGTGAATCTCTAAGGTAACCCACTCGGCCATCCATCATATCGCTTGGCCCAATAATATCAATGCCACACTCCGCTTGTGCAACGGCCATCTTCGCTAAAATCTCTAACGTTTCATCATTCACAATTTCTCCGTTTTTCACTAAACCATCGTGACCATCGCTGCTGTATGGATCCATTGCGACATCAGTCATAATGCACGCTTCCGGAAACTTCTTTTTAATAAGCGTTAAGGTTTTTAAGTACAAACTATCTTTGCTATAACTTTCTGTTGCTGTTTTATCTTTAAACTTGTCCGTTAGACTTGGGAATACATCAAAGGTGGTGATGCCTAATTTTAAACACTGCTCAATTTCTTTCAGCATTAAGTCCGGACTGAAACGAAAAATCCCAGGCATTGATTTCACTTCTGTTTTTTTATTTTTTCCATCAATTAAAAATAATGGAAAAATAAAGTCGTTTACTGTAACATGATTTTCTTGTACTAAATTTCTGATTGCTTCAGACTTACGATTTCTGCGCGGACGATGTGTTATCATAATGTATTGATTGATTAGTTGAATTTAATTTAACGCCTTTATAAAAATAATACATTGAGCCACACAAAACTATATGACTAAGATCTAAATGATTAAACCACACTGATATGGCTAATTTAAATAGATGCACTAATACAGCGAGAATAGTTACTCCTACGCCTATTAACATATATTTACTTAATTCGGATTTAGTTTTTTTATAATGAATACCTTCTAATATGCAAACAATCAATAACAAACTCATAGCTGCATGAATTTCTACAACCAGAAACGAAAAAACAGTATACGTTAAAATAACAGCGCAAGCTATTTGAATATAATTTAAAATCAATAAAGGTTTAAATAGCGATTGTTTAATAGAAGGTTTAGCGTGATAAATAGCCGCTGTTTGAGCAAATGCCACGCCAAGGACATTGGCTTCCCAACCATAAATTTTTGCTTTAAATCCAAAGTAATATAAAAATCCGTGACCAATAAATGCTGCAATAAAAGCTGATAAACCAATGGCTAAAAAAAACCAACGGTATAAATTTGGACCAATAAATTGTTTTTGTTCTTTTGTCTTTAAAAAGGCAAATAAACATAGCGCAGCAAATAATAAATTTGTACCAGCAGTAATAGGTTCATCAATGCGCAGATTTCCAAGGTAGATAGTTGGGTTTTGAAAAGGTGTCATTACTTATTTAATTAAATATCTCTTCGGTGAATTTATAAGGTGTGTAAAATAGCTCTATATAAACCTAAATCATCAAACGAATGTGGTTTAGAAATTTGATCGGCTTTTACTTTTGCTTTTAATAATGATTTTTCAGTCGCTTCACCCATTGCAATAACTTTTTGATGTGCATGAATTTTATTTTTTTCTAAATAAGATTCCGCATTACTTGGACTTGTAAATACCAATATATCAGTTGTTTCAGGCACTTCGTGAGGCACTTTTAAAGCAGCGTATATTGGTAAGTCAATTACATTTTGTTGTTTTGGAAACTGCCATTGTATCGTTCTCATGCTTTCGCGAGCTACGGGAAAAACGACTTTTCCTAAACCTACACGTGCCGAAAATTGTTTTCCAACTAATTTTGTATCGGTACTTTGACCAATAAAATCGGCGCGTAATCCTAATTCGCGAATAGCTTGAGATGTTGACTTTCCGATACATCCAATTTTAGTATTACCAATATCAGGTTTTTGCATAAAGAAAAACTCAACGGCATGTTTACTACTAAAAAACAACCAATCACTTTTAGGTAAATCCTTAATCGTTAGTTTTTTTAAATCAATTAAACTTTTACTTTCGATTGTAAATCCAAGGTTAGACAACCATCTATTTAAGGTGTTGCTTTCGTGAGCATCTCTAGATATAAAAATAGATTTGGCATTAATGCGATGAATATGTTCTACTATTTTTTCGGGTAACTCCTCTGTGTTAGTTGTTTCGTAATACAAATGTTTTACTTGAGTATCCCAGACATCAGCCACAGAAACCCACACTTTAAATACTTTTTTATCTAAGTCATTTAATTCTGTTTCACAAAACACACCTAATGGTAATTGACAACCACCATCTAATAAATTTAAAACTCTTCGTTCAATGTTAATATTAATCATCACATCATAATCACAAACAACATCAAAAATATCACTTAATTTAAAATCATCTTCGCGTATTTGCCAAGCTAAAACACCTTGTGCCGGCGCAGGAATAAACTCGTTTGGTTCTAATTGCTCAACTGTAAAATCAGATAAGTCCAAGTCTAAACGCTCTAATCCGGCGGCAGCTAAAATAATAGCATCGTATTGACCTTCTCTTAATTTGTTAATTCGGGTTGGAACATTACCGCGCAAATCCGCTATTTCTACATCGGGTCTAAATGCTAATAATTGTGATTTTCTTCTGGCAGAAGAAGTTCCAACTTTTGCACCTTTTTTTAAATTAAATTTTTGTTTATCATCTTCGGCTTCTTCTCGCATAATTAACCAATCCGCAGGATTTTCGCGAGAAGATACTCCTGCAATCATTAATCCATCTGGACTTACGGTTGGTAAATCTTTGTGTGAGTGAACCGCCACATCAATTGTTTTTGCCAACAAGGCGTCTTCTAATTCTTTCGTAAAAAATCCTTTACCTTCTAATTTGTCAAAACTAGTATTCCATTGTTGCGAGGTATCGCCTTTAGTTTCAATAATTTTTATTTCAACTTCATGTCCATTTTTTTCTAATAAGTCCTTTGTGAAATTAGCTTGCCAAAGTGCTAAATCGCTGCCGCGTGTGCCAATAATTATCATAAGTATTTGTAATAAAATTAGAGGCTACAAGATAACCTATTTTTTTGTCAGTTCGAGGAGAGTCGAGAACTTTTTTGAAGTCTTTTCGAAACAGAAAACTAAATATCTTCTTCTAAAAAAACTTTTTTAGCGGTTTTAATGGCTAAAGCATTATACTTTTTTTCCATATAACTTAATACTTTTTCAATCACTTCTTTGCCTTGCGGATCAAGCGCGTTCATTTCTTTTGCAAACACTTCGTTTAAAGCTAACTCCTTAATATATTTAATTTGCTTAGGAATTTCGCCGAAAGCTAACTCGATTTTTCGTTCTTGAAAAAGTTGCTTAAATCCTTCCACTTTTTCATTAATAATTATATTGCATGCCTCTATTTCATGCTCTCGTTTTAATAAATTTTCGGCAGCTTGTATTTTTAATGATTCAATATCAATATAACACAAATCATTTGATGCTATAATTGAAACGTCAACATCTGCAGGCAAAGCCAAATCAATAATTACTTTTTTTGAACAATCGTTTCCTAGCAAAGAGCTATAAACATCCTTTGTAATTATTGGTTCCTGGGCTGAGGTACATGTAATTAAAACATCAAATCCCTCGTTGTAATCTTTAATATTTACTAACTCACGAGCGCTGCCATTAAGCTCTTTGGCTAACTTTTCAGCATTTGCTAAGGTTCTATTAAAAACTATAAAATTAGCATATTGGTGTTTTTTTAAATACTTAGCCATGTTAGAGTTTGTTTCTCCGGCACCGACAAAAATAATTCGAGCGTTATTTTTAATTCCTAAACTCCTTAATTGGCGATATGCTAACGATACAATTGAAACGGGATTTTTTGCAATATCCGTATCGGTGTAAACCTGCTTAGCGGTTTCAATAGTTTGCTTTATTGCCATGCGTATTGTATCGCCAGTTAATCCTAATAAATTACAAAACTCATATGATTTTCGAACCTGAGTAATTATTTCTCGTTCGCCAACAACAAGCGAATCAAGCGAAGCCGACACTTCAAATAAATGCTTTAAAGCAGCGTCTCCTTCAAATAGTATTGTTTTATCAATTAATAATTGTATGTCTTCGGCATTTAATCTAGAGTTAACCGACTTGTACAAATCTGTTAAAAATAATGGATTAATATCACGATCTGTTTTTATAATAAACTCTACACGATTACATGTACTTAAAAACATTAGCTCTGATAATTCCATTCTAATTTTTAAACCACCTAAATAATCTTGTTGATGATTTTCATCTAAGTGCAATTTTCCAATTAGTTCTAGTGGAGCTAATTTATAGGTGATAGAAATTATTTTAAAAGAGTTCATTTTTCTACGACAAAAGTCGTTAAATCAAGCTCTTCGTGTGTCATAGAATTGTCATAACTTTATATTTAAACTAAATCTAAATAAGGATAGTGCTTTAGTTGCCTTGTAATTACCTAAAGTTTTACGTTACTTAGTTATAAATTTTAGTAATAATGGAAACAATCACATCATTTGAACACTATAAAGCTGATTATAACAAATCTATTGAAGATCCGGAAACATTTTGGGTAGATATTGCCAATCATTTTTTATGGAAGCAAAAATGGACTAAAACGTTGGAATGGAATTTTGATAGTCCGGAAGTAAAATGGTTTATAGATGGTAAGTTTAATATTACCGAAAACGCCATTGATAGACATCTTGCAAGCAAAGGTGACAAAATAGCTTTTATTTGGGAGGCAAATGATGACAACCATTTGCCAAGAAAAATAACGTATCAAAATTTACATGATGAAGTTTGTAAAATTGCAAATACTTTAAAATCATTAGGAATTAATAAAGGAGATAGAGTTTGTATTTATATGCCAATGATTCCCGAAGCTGTTTTTGCGATGTTGGCTTGTGCCAGAATTGGCGCTGTGCATTCTGTTGTTTTTGCAGGGTTTTCAGCTTCAGCATTAGCTGGCCGTATTCAAGATAGCGATTGTAAAATTGTATTAACGACAGATGGTGCTTATCGGGGCGCAAAAGATATCGCCATTAAGGCGGTGGTGGATGAAGCCTTAGAAATATGTCCGAGTGTACAAAAAGTATTGGTTTATAAACATACGCACTTGTCCATTAATATAATGGAAGGAAGAGATATTATTTGGCAAGACGTTGTTCCTAACGCATTAAGTATTTGCGATGCGGAACTAATGGATAGTGAAGATGTACTTTTTATTTTATATACTTCTGGCTCAACGGGTAAACCAAAAGGGGTTGTGCATACCTGCGGAGGATACATGGTTTATACGTGTTATACGTTTCAAAATGTATTTCAAATGAATTTAGAAAATACCTCAACAGATTTGTTTTGGTGCACAGCAGATGTTGGTTGGATTACCGGGCATTCATATATTGCATACGGACCATTATTAGCTGGAGCAAGCTCTATTTTATTTGAAGGTGTTCCTACATTTCCGGATGCAGGACGTTTTTGGAAAGTGATTGATAAATATAAAGTAACTCATTTTTATACAGCACCAACAGCTATCAGAGCGTTAGAAGCTCAAGGATTAGATTTTATAAAACCTTATAAGTTGGATAGTTTAAAAGTACTAGGAAGTGTTGGAGAACCAATTAATGAAGAAGCTTGGAATTGGTATCACAAAAATATTGGAAAAGAAAAATGTCCAATTGTTGATACGTGGTGGCAAACGGAAACCGGAGGTATTTTAATTTCATCTCTAGCAGGTGTTACGCCATCAAAGCCAAGTTTTGCAACTTTGCCAATGCCGGGCATTCAACCGCTGTTAGTAAATGAAAAAGGAGAAGAAATTTTAGGAAATAATGTAGAGGGAAACTTATGTATTAAATTTCCTTGGCCATCTATGATTCGTACAACTTATGGAGATCATAATCGCTGTAAGCAGGAATATTTTTCGACTTATAAAGGATTATATTTTACAGGAGATGGCTGCCGAAGAGATGAAAATGGTTTTTACAGAATTACGGGTCGTGTGGATGATGTCATGAATATTTCGGGACACCGTATAGGAACGGCTGAAGTTGAAAGCGCTATTAATATGCATATTGATGTTGTTGAAAGTGCAGTGGTTGGATATCCTCATGACATAAAAGGACAAGGTATTTATGCATTTGTGATTGTGCCATCCACAACAAAAAATCATGATAGTTTGCGAAAAGAAATTATTGCAGAGGTTAATAAAATTATTGGTCCCATTGCTAAACCCGATAAAATACAAATTGTAACTGGCTTGCCTAAAACCCGTAGTGGTAAAATTATGCGGCGGATTTTACGCAAAGTAGCTGAAGGGGACGTTAGTAATTTAGGAGACACTTCAACACTACTTGACCCTACCATTGTTGATGAAATTGTAAAGGGAAAAATATAGAGTTAAGCTATTTCTTAAAAAGAATAAATTTAAAACTGCTAAAATAATTTGCTATTACTTTCTATCCAGTTTTTAAATGAAAACTCTATGATAAATTTTCTAGCATTTCTTCGCAAATAAATTCTGCAGCTTTTCCATCACCATATAGATTAGGGAATTGCATGTTTGTTTTTAAAGTTAGAACCTTATATGCTTTCATTATTTTTTGCTCGTCAGCATCTGCTATTATTGCTGCACCGCATTCAACTAATTCCACCCATTCTGTTTCAGTGCGTAAAATCACGCATGGTTTTTCAAAATAAAAGGCTTCTTTTTGCACGCCGCCACTATCAGTCATTACAATTTTACAATTTTTTTCAAGGGCAATCATTTCTAAAAACGAAACCGGAGGAATAATTTTAAAATGCTTGCTTGCTTTCATCTTTTGATGCAGTTCAGCTTCTAAATTGAATTCTAATAATTTGGCTGTTCTTGGATGTAATGGTAATAAAACATCTAATTTATTTTCTTCACTAATTTTAAATAATGCGTTAAATAATGCATTTAGTCTTACTGGCTCATCGGTATTATTATTGCGATGAATGGTTGCCAAAATAAAATTATTTTTCTGCAAATTATTTTTGGCTATAACAGTTGTTTGTTTGTCGGCCACTTCTGAAAAGTATAAACTATTATCAAACATCACGTCACCACTATGATATATCTTTGGATTATTAGCATTAAATGGTTTTCCGTTTTTTATTTTAAACCCTTCATTTTGTAAATTTTGAAAGCCCGTTTTTGTTGGAGAAAATAATAAGGTAGATACATGATCACACATGATTCTATTAATTTCTTCGGGCATTGCTTTATTAAATGATCGTAAACCAGCTTCAATATGCACCACGGGCACGTGAATTTTACTAGCAGCTATTGCTCCTGCCAATGTTGAATTTGTATCTCCATATAATACAATAGCACTTGGTATTTCTTGAAGCAAAATATCCTCAATTCCAGCTATCATAGTGGCTGTTTGTTTTCCATGACTGCCACTTCCTACATTTAAATTATAGTTTGGTTCAGGAATCCCTAATTCATCAAAAAATACTTGGCTCATATTTTCGTCGTAGTGCTGACCCGTATGAACAATTATCTCTGTAATAGAATTTGAAAATTTATTTTTAATAGCTCTGCTTAACGCTGCCGCTTTAATAATTTGAGGCCTTGCACCAATAATCGTTACTATTTTCATTATTATAATTTATTACTTCGAATTTATTTTACGTTTTTTGTTTACAATAGTCCTTCATCAGCAAAACTTAAATAGTCTTGGTCGCCAATTATTAAATGGTCTTGTAAGATAATATCCATAAGCATGGCAGCCTCTTTTGTTTTTTTAGTTAAGCTAATATCTTGCTGACTCGCTTTTAAATTTCCTGATGGATGATTGTGGGCTAATATGATAGAACTTGCTAAACATTCGATGGCTGGTTTTAAAATTAAACGAATATCCACCACGGTTCCGCTGATTCCTCCTCTACTAATACACTCTTTTTTAATCACACTATTACTTCTACTCATGTATAAAACCCAAAATTCTTCATGCGGTAAATCGGATAAGTTTGATTTTAAAATGGAGTAGGCGTGTTTAGAGGAGGATATTTTTATTTTATCTCCTAGCGATTCATCCGTTCGTCTTCTTCCAATTTCTAAAGCTGCTGCAATAGTAACAGCTTTAGCTTCTCCAACTCCTTTAAATTTTTTTAAATCATTAAGTTGTAGTTTGGCTAATTCATTAATTGAATTTTTATTTTCTTTTAAAATGCGCTGAGCTAATTGTACAGCGGTTTCTTCTTTGCTTCCTGAGGCAAGTAATATAGCCAATAATTCGGCATCAGAAAGTGCTTGCCTTCCTTTTGTAATTAACTTTTCTCTGGGCCTATCATCTTCTGCCCATTCTTTTATAGTTAAATGTTTATTTGTAGATTCTTCCAATTTGTTTTAAAATTAATGCTTTTTAATAAACTATAAAATAATACTTTTGCAAGACATGTCTTTTTCAACTTCACTCCAAATATTAAAACATAAAGAATTTAGATGGTTTGTGTTCGCTCGTTTTTTTTTAACACTAGCAATACAAATGCAAATGAGTATAGTTAGTTTGCAAATTTACTACGAGTATTCAAAAGAAGAAATTATATTAGGAATGATTGGACTTACAGAGGCATTACCCTTTATTGTAACTTCTTTTTTTTCGGGGCACTTAGCAGATATTATTAGTAGAAAGAAAATTTTATTAGTTGGTTCAAGTGCCTTATTTCTTTGCTCTTTATTTTTATTTGGTTTTAGTAGCAACTTATTTATTTGGGTTCACAGCTTTGGAATGTATGCGCTATTTGCAATAGTATTTGTTTTTGGAATTATACGATCGTTTTTAGCGGTAAGCAGCCATCCATTTATGAGCCAAATAATACCAAGAGAATTATACACACAATCCTCTACTTGGAATAGTGCCGCATGGCATGTAGGTTTGGTTTTGGGGCCTGTTTTTGCGGGTATCATGTATGGTTACAACCATTCATTTCATGCCAATTGGTGTTATGGTACTACATGTGTTTTATTTATTTTTGCTTTTATATATTTTGCCTTAATCAAATCAAAACCAATTCCCACAAAATCTAAAGAGGAATCATTTTTTGAAAGCATGACTGTTGGAGTAAAGTTTGTATTTAAAAATAAATTAGTGTTAAGTGCTTTATCTTTAGATTTATTTGCCGTTTTATTTGGCGGCGCAGTTGCCTTAATCCCCGCTTTTACTGATAAAGTTTTGCATTTAGGTCCAGAAGCATATGGCTTATTAAGAACCGCACCAGCTATTGGTGCTGTATTAATGGCGTTTTACATGGCTGCAAATCCACCTACAAAAAAAGCAGGTATTAGTTTACTACTTGGTGTTGGTGCATTTGGTTTATTTACAATATTCTTTGCAATTTGTACCAATTACTGGCTAGCCTTTTTAATGCTATTATTTACAGGAGCTTTTGATAATATTAGCGTTGTTATAAGACATAGTATTTTGCAGCTCAGTACCCCAGATGAAATGAGAGGTCGTGTGGCTGCCGTTAATAGTATATTTATTGGCAGTAGTAACGAAATTGGAGCCTTCGAATCAGGCGTTGCTGCAAAATTATTAGGGTTAATTCCATCAATTGCATTTGGAGGCGTGATGACTATTTTAGTAGTTTTAGGAGTTCACAAACTTAATCCTAATTTAAAAAATCTAGATATTTCTAAATTAGAATAATGCAACTATTATTGAACTTTATCAGTTTCTAAAACTCTTAATTTTACAGATTCAACGGTTTGTTTTTTGCGCTGCAAAATCGTTATTTCATACCCTCCATATTGTTTCTTCTCGTTAACACCAGGAATTCTGCCCCATAAAAAATTAATTAATCCAGATACAGTTTCGTATTTTGGACTTTCAGGCAAAGTCATTGGTAAAGATGCATTAACGTCACTTATACTGCTATGTGCATTAACAAGATATTCTGTTTCGCTTTTCTTTTCAACTTTAGGATGCTCTTCATCATGTTCATCTTGTATTTCTCCAACTAATTCCTCAATAATATCTTCCATGGTAACAACGCCAGATGTTGCGCCAAATTCATTCGTCACTATTGCCATTTGAATATGCAGTTTTTGAAAATCTCTTAATAGATTATTAACATGCATACTTTCGGGAATAAAATGCGCAGGACGCATGATGTCTCGTATAGTTTTAAATTTATTATCTATAACCGCTTTTAATAAATCTTTTGAATGAACAATCCCAATAACGTTATCAATATCTCCCAAGTAAACAGGTAAGCGCGAGTACCCTTCATCTATTACTCGTTTAGTCATCTCATTTCTTCCCAATTCAACATCTAAAGCACTAATTTTATTTTGAGGAACCATAATTTGCTTTACCAAACGATCATCAAAATCAAATACGTTTTGTATCAACTCATTTTCACTTGGCTTAATCATTCCGCCTTCTTCACTTTCGGTAAGAATTAATCTAAGTTCTTCTTCTGTATGAACATCATCTTCACCAACTTTTTTTATCCCAATAATTCTTAAGATTAAATTTGATGTTTTATTAAGTAACCAAATAAACGGACTAAAAACCATAAAGAATAATCTCATTGGATAGCTAATAAAAAGGATCATTTCTAATGGGTATTTTATTCCAAACATTTTAGGCACTTGTTCACCAATTGTAATATGCAAAAATGTAATTAATGTGAAAGCTAATGGAATAGTAACTAAATGCTCGTTTACTTGCACGTTAATATTTATAAAAAATTCCCTAACAATTTGGCTCATAACGTGCTCGCCAAAGGCACCTAAACCTAAGCTGGCTAAAGTAATACCTAATTGAGTTGCCGATAAGTATGAATCTAAGCGCTGAATTAGCTGTTGCGCAATTTTAGCTCTTTTACTACCTTTTTGAACTAATAAATCAATTTGCGAACCACGCACTTTAACCAAAGCAAATTCAGCTGCAACAAAATAACCATTTAATAAAACCAATAATAAAGTAAGAAGAAGGTCTGAAATCATATAAAATAATACTTTTACAAATATAGGCAATAGTATTGGTTATTAGAAAACCAATAAAAGTGGTTGTTATTTTAATTAATGCACCGTAATTTTTGGAGAGTGCTTATTAATTTTATTTGATTAGTTATCTTAAAATCACTAACCTATTTGCGTCGAGTTTAATAAATATAAACAACAAAATTGTAAACGACCACAGCGAGGATCCTCCGTAACTAAAAAACGGTAATGGTATTCCAATTACAGGCATCAAGCCAATTGTCATACCAACATTTACTGCCACATGAAAAAACAAAACGCAAGCCACTCCGTAGCCATAAATTCTGCTAAAAGGCGAGCGATGT
>JBIKOX010000239.1:0-3872 GCA_044357775.1 Bacteroidia bacterium
CAGTTGTTAAACTCTAGCAAATCTTCGTTAGTTATTTCTTCGCTCTTTTTTTGGGAATGATAACTTAAAAATACCTTGATGGCATTTACATAGGTATTGATTGTGTTTTCGCTATATCTGCGCGAATGCATCCAATTTTCAAATGCCACTATTTTGTTTAAACTATCCTCGGAGGGAGTTTGTAAATGACTTGTTGTGCTTTTTAAAGTAGTCTGCTGTGGTTTAATTAAGACAGCATGATATTCATTCTTTTTAAATACGCGCACATGGTATTTGAAAAATATATCGCAAACGTTTTCAAACACTTTTTCGTGGTATGCAATATGCCAGGCTCTTTGTGTGGAGCTCCATTGAGCTTTTAATTCATTACGAACGAGCATCGTAGTTTCCGAATCATTTTCAAACCTCAAAAATACTCTTGGGTTATTTTTGTGTATTACATGTTCTATGGTTAACTCTTTAATCATAGAACAAAATTCCTAAAAATTGTAGCAGTATATTGCTATATTTTGTAGCAAATTGAAATTATGAAAAAAGTTAAAAATATTTTTTAAAAATAAAATGAAGGCAATTCTCTACAAGGATGAGGTCTCAAAAGTTCTAAATCGTCCTACTGAATTTATTTTAGCATCTGCCAATAATTTATTTTACTGATTATTAGATTCTGAAACAAGTTCAGAATGAAAATAAAATTTGATGTTGAGACAACCTCATCAACTTAAGCAAAATATTAAAATATACTATCTCGTAATCACTATTTTGCTGGCAACAATTTAGCCTTGCATTCTCCAAAACCAATTCGTACATGCTCGTTTTGGCAGTAACCTCTTAAAATAACGGTATCATTATCATTAATAAATTTACGCTCCGAACCATCATTTAATTTAAGTGGCTTTGTGCCTTTCCAACTCAACTCCATCATACTTCCATACTCGTGTGGTTGAGGTCCGCTAATGGTTCCGCTTCCCATCATGTCGCCAACATTCACATTACATCCGTTCACCGTATGATGAGCAAGTTGTTGCTCCATCGTCCAATACATATATTTGTAATTCGAATTACAGATAACAGTTTCGCTGCTATTTTCGGGCTGTATGGCAACTTGTAATTTAATGTCTATATTTTTATTTCCTGTATATTCTAAATAAGGAAATACTTTTGGCTCTTGAATATAACCTTCAGTTCTAAATGGTTCTAGCGCGTCTAAGGTTACAATCCAAGCAGAAATTGTAGAAGCAAAGTTTTTTGATAAAAATGGTCCTAACGGAATATATTCCCAGGTTTGAATATCCCTTGCACTCCAATCGTTTAATAAGGTCATTCCAAAAATATAATCATCCGCTTTTTCGGTGCTGATGCTTTCTCCTAATTGTGTTGATTTTCCAATAATAAATGCAGTTTCTAACTCAAAGTCTAATAATTTACAAGGTCCAAAAGTTGGCACCTCAGCATCAGCAGGTTTCATCTGTCCTTTTGGTCGGTGCAATGGCGTGCCACTCACACAAATACTACTTGCACGACCATGGTATCCAACTGGAATGTATTTCCAATTTGGCATTAATGCATTTTTTGGATCTCGTATCATGGTTCCAATATTGGTTGCATGATCTATACTGCTATAAAAATCGGTATAATCGCCCACTTTTACCGGTAATAGCATATTTACAGCCGTTTGCAATTTAAATACATTAGTAAAAGCATCTTTATTATCTTGTAATTCGTTATTACTATTTTCTAATAAATCAGATAATCGATCTCTCAAAGCACGCGTTACATCTTTACCTAAATCAATAAAATCGTTTAAGTAGGCGTTATTAAAAACTTCTTTATTAATTGTTAGGTTTGATAAATAGCCAAGGTTGGCTAATTCATACAGATCAATCACATAATTTCCAATTGCCGAACAAACATGGTGCTTTGTTTCACTATCACTATAAACTCCAAAAGGTAAATTTTGAATAGGGAAATCACTATTTGCTTCAACTTCAATCCAAGAAGTCAGCGCCGGATTATTAGCTTTTAATATCATAATATGTTAGTTAAAAAAAGAAAAATGAATATTTTTTAAATTAATTAGTTTTTATTTTTATAAAATATAACAGCCGTAAAATTATATATTTATAGCATGCAATTAAAAAAACTTATTATTCTTTTTATAGTTATTTATTCAATCAAATTAACTAGCCAAAACCCAAATGATATTGCATTCGTGTTAAGCGAAAGAGCTGTTAACAAGGTATTTGCCGCGGTAGGCGAAATTGAGGGTAAAAATGAATATGAGGTACTGAAAATTATAAAAGGCCACTATACATGGAAGATGTTAAATCCTAAAATTAGTTTTAAGCCAGATAGTAGCGATTTTACTTGCGATGCAAAAGTGGAGGTGGGGCCGTTTGGTTATAAATCAGAAGTGCTTGGTCATGTAAAAATTGGCTACGATACTAAAACAAATCTTATTTCTTTAAAAATTGCCGATGCTGTATTTGAATTATATACCATGGTGTTAGGAAAAAAAATTCATATAAAAGATATACATCTAGAAGAGTATTTTAAAGATCCTTTTTTGTTTGAAGGGCCAAAAAGTTTTGCAACCAATATGAGTTTTACCATGCCCGACAGCACTGTTAAAAATATTTATGTTCAACCAACAGATTGTGTAATGATGGTTGTAAAACAAGCCATTAAAACTTCCTGCGATATTGCAGTACAAGATAAGCCATTTAAAAAAGAAATGAAATTAACTCCGCCAATTAAAGCAGAGGACAAAACAAAAGCTCCTAGCATTAAAAAATAATTAATTGAAATCTTTTTTAAAACATAACCTAATTTACATACTTATTTACATTGGCATACTATGTTTTTGCGGCTACATTTTGCTGCATACCGATAAGGCGCAAATTCACAAATTAATGAATGCGCATGTTGGAAACCCTTGGCTTAATTTGTTTTTTAAATACATCACTCATTTAGGTGATGGTGCATTTGCGTTTTTAGTGATATGCGTTGTGTTATTTTTAAATATTCGAAAATCAGTTTACATTTTGTTAGCTTATATAGGTGCAGCTTCAGTGTCGTCTGTTTTAAAGCATGTTATTTATCCTGATATTACCAGGCCACACTTTGCATTTCAGTATTTTGTTAAAGAAGAATTAAATGTGGTAGAAGGCGTTGATTTAAGTGGCTTTCATTCGTTTCCAAGTGGACACGCTTTATCTGCTTTTGCCTTATTTTTTTGTTTGTTATTTGTAAGCAGAAATCACTTTTTAAAAATTATGTTTTTTGTTTTGGCACTTTTAGCTTCTTATAGTAGAGTATATTTGTCGCAACATTGGTTAATTGATATTTATGTTGGTTCCATTATTGGCTTTTTATTTTCCTTACTCTTTTATGTAGTATTTTATAAAACAAATAAATGGCAAAACTTAAATACTACATTACCAGTTTTACTTTCAAAAAATAAAAATAAAAGTGTTTAAATTTTTAAATACCGATTTTAAAGCATACTCCTTTATTTTTATAGCGGCTTGCTTACTATATATCCCATTTATTGGCAACATGCCATTGTTTGATTGGGATGAAATTAATTTTGCAGAGTGCGCTCGCGAAATGCTTGTATCAGCTAATTACTCCGATGTGCAATTGTATTTTCATCCTTTTTGGGAAAAACCACCTTTGTTTATTTGGTTGCAAGCCCTAAGCATGAATGTGTTTGGTGTTAACGAATTTGCCGCACGCTTTCCTAATGCCGTTTGTGGTGTTGTTACTTTATTAGTTTTATACACAACGGGCAAAAAATTAAACAATCAAAAGTTCGGTTTAATTTGGGTATTTGTGTATGCCTCTACGTTATTGCCTCATTTGTTTTTTAAAAC
>JBIKOX010000240.1:0-3859 GCA_044357775.1 Bacteroidia bacterium
ACTGTAATTATATATGATGTAACAGCAAGGTTAATAAGTGAAGTGTCTTTGCAAAATAACGACAATAAAATTGACATTAGTATTAAAGATTTAGCGTCGGGTATTTATTTAGCAGAAATACAAACGGCTAAAGGTATTGTGCGGAAACAATTTGTGAAGGAGTAGAAATTTTAGTTAATTTATTTTAACTGATTTTTAGTGTTACCATAAAATAATTTTGATTTTATTAATTCAGCTAATTTTATTGATAATTACCATTTTTGATAGGATGACAATTTTTAAGTCAATATGTGTCGTTATTTTTATTTTTGCTTTTGGTTCAACAAAAGCTCAGGTATATGCCTTTAGTAATTTTTCTTCTAAAAATGGTTTGCCAAATTCTACAGTAAACCAAGTATTTCAAGATTCAAAGGGTGTAATCTGGATTGCCACGCAAGGTGGTTTGGATATGTTTAATGGTATTGCCCATAAAAAATTCAATAAATCATCTGGTATTGTAGGGATAAATATCACTTGCATAACAGAAGATAAAAATGGAAGTATTTGGATTGCAACTACCGAAGGAGCTTCAAAGTTTTTAAATGGTAAATTCATAAACTATACCACGCAAAATGGGCTTAAATCAAATTTTATAAATCATATTATGTGTGATAGTAAAAATCAAATTTGGCTATCTACAAACGAACAAGGTATCAGTGTCATTACTGATGGAAAAATTAAACACATAACAAAGGCAGAGGGCTTAACAAGTGATATTATTTTTTCGACCTACGAAACAAGTGATAAAAAAATATGGGTTGGCACTCGAAAAGGAGGTATTTGTATTATTGATAATTTTAATGTTATAAAAAACTATACCGCTGATAACGGTTATCAAGCTAAGTCTGCATTTTGTTTTTTTGAAGATAGTAAGCACCATATTTGGATTGGTACTAATGGAAAAGGACTTTTTAAATTTTCAAACAATAATTTTTCGAAAGTAAAATTTCAGGATATAGGAAATGATTTTGTTTCAAGCGTAAAAGAAGATCAAGCGCACACAATATGGGTGGCTACAGAAACAAAAGGATTAATGAAAATTGCCGAGTCAGATACAATATATATTGGCGAAAAAAACGGATTATCAAATGCATATGCCAATCATATTTTAATTGATAAAGCAAATAATATTTGGGTAAGCACAACAGGTTCGGGAGTTTTTGTTTTAAAAAATGAATATATGCGCAAACTAGAACTTAGCTCGCCATCAGTGGGGTTAATTTCTAATTACAAAAATAATATACTGGTTATAACATCGGGTATTGAACTAATTAACACTAAAGGTACTTACCTAAATATACCGGAATTATCGGGAAGCGCAGTTTTGGTTGAGAATGATAATTGTATTTGGTTAGCAAACAATAGTTATGAGATTTGTAAATTGAGTATAAATGATAAGGGGACATACAAAACATTAGTAACGATAAAGGATTCTGCATTTATAAATACACCCATTGTTAAAATTTTAAAAGTTGATGCTACTAATTATTGGGCTGTAACTTTTGGTAAAGGCATCATTGAATTTAATGAAGAAGGTGTTACACGAATATTGGATGTTAATTCTAAATTCTTAACATCAGATAATCTATTAACTGCCGATAAAAATAGTAATGGAGATATTTGGATTGGAACAAGCGATGCAGGAGCGATGCTATATAATGGACATTCTTTTAAAACATTTGATAAAGTGCAAGGCTTAAATTCATTAAATATCAATGCAATTAGTTGTGATACTAAAGGCAATATTTTTATTGGCACATCGGATGACGGATTGTACTGTTATACAAAAAATAAATTAAAACATTATTCAACTACTTCTAATTTAATAAGTGAACAAATAACCGCTATAGCATGCGATGATGATCATAGTGTGTGGCTTGGAACAAACAAAGGTATATCACATTTAATTTTTAATTCAAATTTAGAATTAAACGGCGTTCATAATTATGCACAGTCGCACGGATTTACCGCAATGGAAGTCAATCCAAATGGCTTAGTGATTAATAATGATAAAATTGTAATTTCTTCGGTGGATGGTTTATATATTTTATTTAAAAATAGTTTGCCGAAAAATAGAATAAAGCCTGTGATTATTTTTGATGAATTAAAAATAAATGCAGAATTAAAAAATTGGAATGATGAAAAGTATCAAATAGAAAAAAGCACCAACTTACCAATCAATTTAGTTTTAAATTATAAAGAAAACCGTTTATCATTTGATTTAAGATCGCATGATTTTAAAGATATAAGCGAATTACAATTTAGTTCTTACTTAGAAGGATTTGATGAAAAATGGTCTGCTTATAGCACCAGTAATATGCTATATTTTTCAAACTTAAATCATGGGCATTATATTTTACACGCAAAAGCCAAAGATTTATCAGGGGTTGAGAGTGACGAAATAGTTTTTTCATTTACTATTACTCCTCCTTTTTATAAAACCTGGTGGTTTATTTGTTTGTGCATCATAGCATTAATTACTGGAATTTATTTTTACATTAAGCAACGCACTTATAAACTAGTGCAAGAAAAACAAGTTTTAGAAGAACGCGTGGCGCAACGAACAAAATTTATTGAGCAGCAAAAGCATGAAATTGGTGCACAAAAAGAAATTATTGAAACAAAAAATAAAGAAGTAATGGATAGTATTACTTATGCTCGCCGCATACAAAGGGCTATGCTAACTTCGGATTTTTATATTAAAAAATATTTAAAAGATTATTTTATCTTATTTAAACCTAAAGATATTGTTAGTGGCGATTTTTATTGGATTTATGCTGACCCTTTAAACGAGTGTATTGTTTATGTGGTTACGGCCGACTGCACCGGTCATGGTGTACCGGGCGGATTTATGAGTATGATGGGAATTAATTTATTAAAGGAGATAATTGATGGCAGAAAAATTACAAATCCTGATGAGATTATTAATTTATTAAGAAAAGAAATCATTAAAAATTTAAATCAAGAGGGGTCATTGGAAGAGTCGAAAGATGGGATGGATATGGTAATTTGTAAATATGATTTTAGCGCTATGACTTTAGAATATGTTGCAGCGAATAATGCACTTTATGTTTTAAGAAATAAAATGCTTACAGAATACAAAGGCGATAAAATGCCTGTAGGCATTTATGGTGATGATATGAGAGATTTTAAATCGCATAAAATAAATTTACAAAAAGGTGATATTGTTTATACAAGCACCGATGGCTATCCGGATCAGTTTGGTGGACCTAAAGGAAAAAAATTAATGTATAAAAAATTCGAATCAACTCTTTTAAGTTTATCCCACCTTCCTATGAATGATCAGCTTTTAAAATTGAAGCTATTTTTAAAAGAGTGGATGCACCACCAGGATGATAACGCCAACATTACCGAATATCATCAAATAGATGACATTACAATTATTGGTGTAAAGATTTAAAAATAAATAGCTACATTTATTTAGCCATTATCCATGCACTTGGCAATTCATTTTTTATCGATACTAAGCTAGTATTAGCTTCTTCTTTACTGTCAAAACTTGCGCAACTTACAACATGAAGTCCTTTATTATTTATACCGCTAATACTTGCCGTGATATTTTTTGAGGCTAATTTTTTTATTAAGTTACGGGCATTTTCTTTCACGCCAAAACAACCAACTACTATTTGATATTTTTTATTAAAAGCTAAATTATGTTTTGTTACAGCAATAAGTGGCTTTACAATCGCTGTTTTATCAGCCATTGCAATGCTATCATTTATGGAAGCCACTAAAACATTTCCGTTTTCTGATAATTTAAAAGTAGCATAGCCGTTTGCATCAGCTAACAAGTCCGATT
>JBIKOX010000241.1:0-3842 GCA_044357775.1 Bacteroidia bacterium
TACAACGTGAACCCCTCTACCTGATAATGAATTTAAGAAAACTGGTAACGTAGACACTAAGGTCTTACCTTCACCAGTTGCCATTTCTGATATTTTACCCGAATGTAAAACTGCTCCACCAATTAATTGCACATCATAATGTACCATGTTCCACAGGACTTCAGTTCCTGCTGCAATCCACTTATTTTTCCAAGCAGCTTGTGAACCGCGAATTTCAATGTTTTTTTGAGTTTTTGATAGTTTGGTGTCAAAGTCATTTGCGGTTACAACCAATTCTTCATTTTCAGAAAAACGGCGAGAGGTGTCTTTTAAAATAGCATAAGCCTCTGGTAAAATCTCATTTAAAACTTCTTCAATTTTTATGGTTATTTCCTTTTCAAGTTCATCTACTTCTTTGTAAAGCGATTCTTTTGCATCAATATCCATATCAAATTCAATATCAATTCGATTTTTAATCTCATTAACCTTAGTTTGTTCAGGTTTTATAGCTTCTTGTATTTTTTGCTTTAGAGCAACTACTTTGGCACGTAGTTCATCATTTGATAATTTTGCCAACGTTGGATAGATGTCTAATATTTGATCAACTTGAGGTTGAATGGATTTAATATCTTTTTCTGATTTTGTACCAAAAAATTTCTTTAGAAAAGTTAACATAGTATGTTTTAAATTTAAGCCTACGAAAATACAAAAAATACACGTTCCAAAAAGATAAATCTTACTAAATAATTAATTGAATGTGGTTTAGTTTAACTATAAATAATTTGCATTATCGATGTTTTATCTAAAGTCCAACTTAAAAAAAATGATTTCTAACGGCAAACTAAGTATTTGCTAAGTTTAATTTACCAGTTATTGTTTTAGCGCTGCCACTTATAAAAAGATGGCCGTAACTCAGTTTTAATTCTTAAATTAGTAATGCACATTATGAGTAATTATTCTAAAACATATTATTGTCGTCTGCTAATTTTCGGGATTTTATTTTCGTTTCCGTTAAAATATGTTTCGCAACAATACAATTTCAAAAATTATTCGGTAGAAAGTGGGTTACCTTATGTGCAAATTTTTGCTATGTTCCAAGATAGTAAAGGTAATTTATGGAGCGGAGGGTATGGTGGAGCAAGTAAATTTAATGGAAAAACATTTAAAAACTATTCCCCAAAAAATGGATTAGCAAATCATTACGTTAATGCCATTATAGAGGATCAATGTCATTTAATTATAGTTGGAACAATTGACGGCTTAAGTGTAATTGATGAAACAAAAGGCTTAATAAACAATTATACTATTAAGGATGGATTACCATCAAATAACGTAACTAGTTTCTGTTTAGACCCTCGTATTGGCTTATGGACAGGGACTAAAAAAGGACTGTGTATTTGGGATGGAAAAAAAGTAATGCCAGTACCTTATTTTCAAAATTTAAATATTACTACTTTATTGTATAGCGAAAAGTACGGCGTATTGGTTGGAACAAATCAGGGGTTATATGCCCAGAACAAAAGCTCAAAAGAGTTTTATGTTATTATAGATAGTGCAAATGTGAGTAGCATAACTCAAAGTAATGATAAAATAAAAATTTATGTAGGAACCGACAATGGCCTTCATATTATTGATTTAGAAAAAAAGACAAGCAATGTTTTCCACGTTAATAATGGATTGATTGATGAAAGTATTACAAGCGTTTTGTGTCAAAAAAACGGAATTGTTTGGGTTGGCTCTAAAACAGGCTTAATAAGTTTTAATGGCAAGGAGTTTTCCTATTACAATATTGGGTTTGATAATAACTCTAATCATATACGAGCATTATTACTTGATTATGAGGATAATTTATGGATAGGTACACATAGTGGTTTATTTAAATATCGAGGTAAGGGTTTTACAGTTTATGATAGACAAAACGGTTTAGGCAGCGCATTTATTTATCAAATAGTACGAGACGTTAATAGTAATTTGTGGATTTCAACTGAAAATAATGGTGTTTATAAATTCTCGAATGGCTTTTTTAAAAACTACTCCGTCAAACAAGGTTTATTAAGTAATTCAATTTATGCTATTTTTCCATTTGAAGATGGCTCAGTTTGGTTTGGGGGCGATAAAGGCATTTCCGTTTTTAAGAATGAGCGTATTCAAAATGCTCCTTTTGGTAAATCATTTAAGCAGGAAGCCCCTATTAATTGTTTTTATAGAGATAGTGAAAATGTGGTTTGGATTGGTGGTCAAAACGGACTTTGTTCGATGAAAAAGAACGGAGATTCATTTACTACAACATATTATAAACTTCCTGTAAAAATTGCAGAAAAATTAGGATATGCGGTTTGGAGTATTATTGAAGATGATGATGGATTTATTTGGGCAGGAACTTACTTAGCTGGATTGTTTAAATTAGAAAAAGATCAGTTTATTCAGCAGGCAATTTCTTCTCCCGAGGAAGTAACTACAGCCCTTGATTTATGTAAAGATAAAGCAGGAAACATATATGCAGCTACTTTAAATGGTGTTTTAATGTTTAATCCAACTAAACATAATTATAAATTTATTTCTGAAAAAGATGGCTTGAGTTCAGAATTGGTTTATTCCATCGGTATCACAAAAGACAATCATTATTTATGGGCTGGAACAAATCAAGGCGTCAATAGAATTGATTTAAAAAAATTGCAGTATGATATTATTGATATTACAAAATATGGAAGAGCGGACGGTTTTATAGGTGTTGAATCAAATTCGCATGGTATATTTGAAGACACCGATAGTAGCATTTGGTTTGGAACCGTAAATGGTTTAATAAAATATACGCCAAAAGAATTTATTGAAAATGACAATCTTTCAAAAACAAATATTACAAATATTAAGCTGGGTTATGATGATACTCTTTTAGCAAACGGTGCAGTATTGCCATACTCCTTAAATAATATCAGTTTTTATTTTGATGGAATTAGTTTAACAAACCCAGAAAAAGTATTGTACTCTTATAAATTAGAAGGATATGATAAAGACTGGAGTCCATACACTGATGTTAATAATACCAAGTATGATAACTTGCCTCCGGGGAAGTACAAGTTTAAAGTTAAGAGTTGTAATAACGAAGGAATATGGAATATTGAGCCTACTGTTTTTTCGTTTATAATTAAGTCGCCATTTTATAAAACATGGTGGTTTATTTTCTTTTTTTTAATTGCTATTTCTGGAATTGTAATTATTATTTTTAGATTAAGAGTTTTACAAATTAAGCGTAAACAACAAACTGAATTTGAGCACTTAGTTGAGGTTTCAAAAGCAGAATTAACAGCATTGAGAGCTCAAATGAATCCACACTTTGTATTTAATGCACTTAATTCTATTCAACATTATATTTTAAATAGTAAAGGCGACGAAGCTGTTAAATATTTAAGCAAGTTTGCTAAATTAATTCGTATTATTTTAAATAATTCCGAAAAACCAATTACAACTATTAACGAAGATATTGAAGCCATAAAATTGTATTTAGAATTAGAAAAAATGCGCTTTGAAAATAAATTTGAATATTCTATTACTATTGATTCTTCCATTGATGGGGATTATGATGAAATTCCTCCCATGTTAATTCAGCCATACCTTGAGAATGCTATCTTGCATGGTATTAATCCTAAAGAAGGCAGTGGGCACATAAATATTAGCATAAAAGTTGTAAATCAGTTTATAAAAATTTCAATCAAAGATGACGGCATTGGGCGAGAAAAATCTAAGGCGGTACAAAGTCTGCAGCCAGCAGCCCGGCATAAATCCTTAGGAATGAAAATTACAAAAGATAGAGTAAGAATTTTAAACACAATACACCAATCAAATTTAAATGTAAATATTATAGA
>JBIKOX010000242.1:0-3815 GCA_044357775.1 Bacteroidia bacterium
TGTAGAATCAATGGAAAGTACTACTGAATTTGCTAAACAAACGGGGGCTGGAAATTTTGAAGCAGACTATAAACCATTAAGTAAGGATGATCGTCTAGGGCTAGCATTATTGAAAATGCGAGATGATCTTTCTGAAAATGAAAAGGTATTAGAACAAAAAGTTATTGCTAGAACTGAGGAAGTTGTTCGTCAAAGACAAATAGTAGAAGAAAAACATAAAGAGATAACCGATAGTATTAATTATGCTGAAAGGATTCAAAGAAGTTTCTTAGCAACAAGAGAAATCTTAGACGAGAACTTACGAGATTATTTCGTTTTCTTTAAACCAAAAGACATAGTGAGTGGTGATTTTTATTTTGCTGATAAGTTAAATAATGATCAATTTTTATTGGCAACAGCTGACAGTACAGGACATGGAGTTCCAGGAGCTATTATGAGCTTATTAAATATTACAAGTTTAGAAAAAGCTGTTGAAAATCAAGTTCAACCATCTGACATCTTAAACATAACACGGAAAATTATTATTGATCGTTTAAAAAACGATGGAAGTGCTGAAGGTGGAAAAGATGGCATGGATTGCAGCATCATATGTTTTGACTTTAAAAATAAAAATATTACTGTATCCGCCGCAAATAATCCAGTTTGGATTGTTAGAGGTTTAGAAACAATTGAAATTAAACCTGATAAAATGCCAGTTGGCAAACATGATAAGCAAGACGTTTCTTTTACACAACAAAAAATAGATATTCAAAAAGGTGATGTGATTTATACCTTAACAGATGGCTTCGCTGACCAATTTGGTGGCTCATTAGGTAAAAAGTTTATGAGTAAAAAACTTCGCGAATTATTATCTAAAAATGCACAGTTACCAATGAATGAACAAAAAATAATACTTGAAAGTACATTTAATTCATGGGTTGGAGATTTGGAGCAAATTGATGATGTTACATTAATTGGAATTAGAGTTTAATTCCAACATCATAATAGGTGCGTTAATTTCTTCTCGTAATTGTAACGCTTAAAATCTTCTACTAAAAAATAGCTTTAAAATCAATTACACCTTTATAAGTGCATACTATCTTTTTTTGCTAAAAGTACTTCTTCAGATTCAACATTATCTTCGTCTTTTACACAACAGTCAACAGGGCAAACTGCAGCACATTGAGGCTCGTCATGAAAACCTGCACATTCTGTACATTTATCAGTTGCAATGTAATATACATCCATACTATATGGTATTTGCGGTGAGTTAGCGTCTGACGTAATTCCTGTATTCTTACCTGTAAATTCACCTTTAACTTTTGTTCCATCAGCGTAGCGCCACTCAGCACCTCCTTCATAAATTGCATTGTTCGGACACTCTGGTTCGCAGGCGCCACAATTAATGCATTCATCCGTAATTTTAATAGCCATTTTTTGTTAGTTTTGTGTTCTGTATATAATAGATTGCAAATATAAGATTAATTTTTATGACCTTAAAACAACGAGAACAAGCTTTTGTTCAACTAGGCTTGTTTATAAAACGACATTTTTCTAATCATTGGCTAAAAAAAGAAGAGCGCTTTCATAACGACCTCAATAAATTAATAGATATTTCCTATTCATACAATGGTTGGTTTACTCCAGAAAGTGTCAGCAAATCTTTAAAAGGAATTGCCGTGATGCTTGATGAAAATGACATGGCAGAATTTACAAAAGCAATTAATGAACCTATTGCTAAAAAAAAGGTTGCCGTTATTATGGCTGGTAATATTCCAGCAGTTGGATTTCATGACTTACTTTGTGTTTTATTAAGTGGTCATGCTATTTTAATTAAAGTATCATCTGATGATCCGACATTAATTCCGTTTTTAGCTGGAATGCTTATTTATTTTAATCAAGGCTTTGCTCCAGCAATTAATTTTTCGGAGGGAAAGCTTATTGATTTTGATGCCGTAATTGCTACAGGCAGCAATAATACCGCTAAACACTTTGAATATTATTTTGGTAAATACCCGCATATCATAAGAAAAAACAGAAGTTCAATTGCCATTTTAAATGGCAAGGAAACTAAAGAAGAACTAACTGAATTAGGAAAAGATATTTTTTACTATTACGGATTGGGATGCCGAAATGTAAGTAAAATTTATGTGCCCCACGGTTATAAATTTGATGCTTTATTTGAATCCGTTTACGATTATAAATATGTTTTGGATAATAAAAAGTATAACAATAATTACGAATATAACCGTGCAATTTATTTACTTGACCTTATTCCCTTTTTAGATAATAACTTTTTAATAATTAGAGAAAAGGAAGATTTACATGCCCCTACTTCGGTGCTATTTTATGAAATATACACTAATCAAGAATCCATTGTTGAAAAGATAAATTCATTAATGCCAAACTTACAATGTATTGTAAGTAATTTTGAAGTTGAAGGGATGAAAACAATTGCATTTGGGCACACTCAAGAACCAACCATTTTTGACTTTGCAGATAATGTAAATACAATTGATTTTTTAAATACTATTTAAATTCACAAGTTATTGAAAGGCTTTAAACACATATTTTTTTCAGTTTTACTTACTTTTTCATATCAAAGTGTAAAAGGCCAATCATTTGATACAAATGATTCTATTTCAAATATAATTATACCTAATGTGTTCACTCCAAATTTTGATAGTATTAATGATGTGTTTAAACCCTATTTGGATGAAATAGAAGAATTAAACTTCAGTATTTATAACCGCTACGGAATCATAATTTTTGAAACTAATCGCTTAAATGGTTTTTGGGATGGAAGAACAACAAGTGGAGAACCTTGCCAAGATGGCGTTTACTTTTGTATTTTAAATGCAGTTGGGATTGAGGGAAAGCAGTATAAAGAAAAGACAACTGTCCAGATTTTTACAGGTGTATTCTATAATAAGTAAGCTTATTTTAAAAGTTAACAAAATATCATTTAACTATCCTAACTCTACCCAATTTAAAGGTATACATAACGTAACGTTAACTGCTGAACCTGGAAAAATTTTAGCAATAATTGGTAAAAGTGGAAGTGGAAAAACAACTTTACTAAAATGTATTTATGGTTTAGAAGATTTAAAAGAAGGAGAAATTACTATTGGTAATAAATTAGTTTTAGGTCCAGCTTACAATTTAATTCCAGGACACAACGATATGCGATTTGTAAGTCAGGATTTTTACGTGCTAGATAATCATACTGTTGAGGAAAACATAAAAGATAAATTAGCAGGTTATACAGATGATTACAAACAAAAACGTGCAAATCAATTATTGCGTTTATTGGACTTAACAAATTTCAAAAACTTAAAAGCAATAACTTTATCCTCTGGACAAAAGCAACGTGTTGCTATTGCGCGTTCATTAGCTGAATTCCCAAAAGTACTTCTATTGGATGAGCCTTTTAGTAATTTAGATTTACCATTACGTGATAAAATATTTACTTATATCCGTCAGCAAATAAAAAAAGAAAATTCATCAGTTATTTTAGTAACACATCAACCAGAGGAAGCTCTTCGTTACGCTGATTCAACAGCTGTAATGGAAAATGGTAAGCTAGTGCAACTAGATTCTACTTTTGATGTTTACTACCAGCCAAAATCAAAAAACATTGCGGCTTTAATGGGACGTTACATTATTTTGGAACAGGAAGATTTAATTTCCACTAAAGTAAAGTTAAAGAAAAACCAAACATATATTAGACCAAACCAATTACAGATTGTTGAAACTAAACAAGAAGCACACTTAAAAGTTAATGTAACAAATGTATTTTTTAATGGTTACGGATTTGAATATTTTGCTGATACGGT
>JBIKOX010000063.1:0-13790 GCA_044357775.1 Bacteroidia bacterium
CAGTAACAAGTTCTGGAAATACATTTACAGTAACAAGTCCAACACCTCAAATTTATACTTCAGGTAATGGTATTGATATTACTGGCGGTGTTATTTCAAATACAGCAATTGCAGTAACTCCAACCATTGTTGGGGCAGGTTCATCAACTGTTACATCTTCTGGAAATACATTTACAGTAACAAGTCCAACACCTCAAATTTATACTTCAGGTAATGGTATTGATATTACTGGCGGTGTTATTTCAAATACATCAATTGCAGTAAGTCCAACAATAACAAGCTCAGGAATTGCAGTCGTGACGCCAACAACGGGAAATGTGTTTAATGTGGATGTACCTAGTCCGGCATTAAATTTTAATGGAGCTACTAATGTTCTAAGTTTATTGCAAGGAACAAGCCTAACAACAGCAACTTTAAGTGGAGTAGGAGTTAACACGGTTAGCATTGTTGGCAATGGATTAGCAACCGTCTCTCCTACGGTAGGAAATGCGTTTACCGTTAGTGTCCCAAACCCAACACTTAGTATTGGAAGCGGTACTTTATCAATTAGTGGTGGTAATGCAGTTGCTTTGCCTAGTCCGAGTTTAACAATTAACTCTAACTCCTTAACAATAAATGGACCAGGTGGTAATACAGTTTTGCTACCAACATCATCAACAACAACTTTAAATCAAGGTACAAACGTAATTGTATCTGGAACTGCACCAAATTATACCGTATCAGCTACTACACCAACTTTATCAGTAACTGGTGGTACTTTATCAGGAACGTATCCAACTCAAACGTTAACCATACCAACATCTAGTACAACTAATCTAAGTGCATCCAATAATATTTCTATTACGGGAACTGCACCAAATTATACGGTATCAGCTACTACACCAACTTTATCAGTAACTGGTGGTACTTTATCGGGAACGTATCCAACTCAAACGTTAACCATACCAACATCTAGTACAACTAATTTAAGTGCATCCAATAATATTTCTATTACTGGAACTGCTCCAAATTATACAGTGTCAGCTACTACACCAACTTTATCAGTAACGGGTGGAACTTTATCAGGAACGTATCCAACCCAAACGTTAACCATACCAACATCTAGTACAACTAATTTAAGAGCATCCAATAATAGTTCTATTACTGGAACTGCACCAAATTATACAGTGTCAGCTATTACACCAACTTTAGCAGTAACCGGCGGTACTTTATCAGGAACGTATCCAACCCAAACTTTAACAATACCAACTTCTAGCACTACAGTATTAACAGCATCCAATAATATTTCTATTACTGGAACTGCACCAAATTATACGTTGTCATCTCCCAGTCAATCACTGACAATTAATAGCAATTCACTCTCAATTACAGGCGGTAACACAGTTACTTTGCCAACAGGAGTTATCACGATGGCACCTATTAATGGCACTTCTGCTCCAGCTGGTGCAATTATAAACGCGGGAGCTTTAAGTTTGGCGCCTGCGGATGCTACAAATGCTGGTATTGTTACAACTGCAGCACAAACTTTTGCTGGGTCAAAAACATTTAATAATGATATTAATGTTAATGGAATACTAGTTGGAAATAGAAGTAATAATGCATTAGGAAATGTTATATTAAGTAATAATGCATTAGGCAATAATACAACAGGGGTATCTAATACAGCAATTGGATGGAACACTATGAGCTCGAATACAACAGGAAATTGGAATACGACGTTGGGAGATAATACATTTCAAGGCAATACAACAGGTCAACTAAATTCAGCTATTGGATTTAGTACTCTGCTCCAAAATACAACTGGTTCTAATAATAATGCAATAGGATATAATGCCTTAGGCAACAATACTACTGGTAGTGAGAATATTGTTATAGGAGCTCAATCTGCGCTAACAAATACGGTTGGAAGCGGAAATGTAATTTTAGGTTCGTATGCCGATGTTGGAAGTGATAATCTTAACAATGCAACAGCTATAGGAACAAGTGCTATTGTTAAATCGTCAAACACCATTCAATTAGGAAATACTGCAATTGATACGGTTATTACAAGTGGTAAGTTAAGACTAGGAAATGTAACTTACCCTAAAGTTCATGGTAATTCTGGGCAATTTTTATCAACAACAGGTACTGGCGAACTTATTTGGTCTAACGCTAGCGTAGGTTCAACTGGCTGGGAATTAAAAGGAAATGCGGGTACGGTGGATGGCATGGATTTTATTGGTACAACCGACAACATACCATTAAACTTCAGAGTAAATAACCAAAAAGCTGGGAGGATAGACCCACCACTATTAAATGCTTTTTTTGGGTATCAAGCAGGTAATTCCAACACCACAGGAAACGCCAACACCGCCATCGGACAGGGTGCGCTTTTTTCCAACACCACAGGATACAGCAACAGCGCCAACGGATTTAATGCGCTTTTTTTCAACACCACGGGAAACTCCAACACCGCCAGCGGACAGAGTGCGCTTTTTTCCAACACTACAGGAAATTACAATACTGCTAGTGGAGTGAATGCGCTTTATGCCAATACCACAGGAAACTCTAACACCGCCAGCGGACAGCAGGCGCTTTTTTATAACACAACAGGAAACGGCAACACTGCCAACGGAACGAGTGCACTTTATTTGAACACCACAGGAAGCAACAACACCGCTAGCGGACAGACTGCACTTTTTTCAAACACCACGGGAAGCAACAACACTGCCAACGGATTGAATGCTCTTTATTTTAACACCACAGGATACTACAACACAGCTAATGGTTCTGGTAGCTTGTATTATAACACTACAGGATATAGCAACAGCGCCAACGGCTTGAATGCGCTTTTTTTCAACTCCACAGGAAACTCCAACACCGCCAGTGGACAGAGTGCGCTTTTTTCCAACACCACAGGAAGCAACAACACCGCCAGCGGAACTAGTGCGCTTTATTTTAACACCACAGGATACAGCAACAGCGCCAACGGAATGCAGGCACTTTATTTTAACACCACAGGATACAGCAATACCGCTAACGGAATGAATGCACTTTATTCCAACACCACAGGATTCGCCAACACCGCCAACGGAAATGATGCTCTTTATGCCAACACCACAGGAAACTACAACACCGCCAGCGGAGTGAATGCACTTCTTGCCAACACCACAGGAGATGGCAACACAGCCATCGGAACGCTCGCACTTCCATATAACACAACTGGATACAACAACACCGCCAGCGGAATGCATGCGCTTTATGCCAACACCACAGGATACTACAATACAGCCAGTGGAGAGAGTGCGCTTCGTAACAACACAACAGGATACGAAAACAATGCGAATGGAGGTTCTGCGCTTTTTTCCAATACATCAGGAAATTGGAACACAGCAACTGGAAATGGTGCGCTGTATTCCAATATTTTAGGAAACTATAACACCGCTATTGGTCACGTAGCTAATGTTGCCTCTGGAAACCTTACCAATGCTGCGGCAATTGGTTATAATGCTATTGTTAAATCATCAAACACTATCCAATTAGGAAATACTGCAATTGATACGGTTATTACAAGTGGTAAGTTAAGACTAGGAAATGTAACTTATCCAAAGGTTCATGGTAATTCTGGGCAATTATTATCAACAACAGGTAGCGGTGAACTTATTTGGACTAACGCAAGCGGAGGGACATCTGGTTGGGCATTAACAGGAAATGCGGGCACGATTGATGGTACTAATTTTATCGGTACAACCGATAACATACCTTTAAACTTCAAAGTAAATAACCAAAAAGCAGGTAGGATAGATGCAGGCTGGCAAAATACTTTCTTTGGTTATCAAAGCGGTTCTTCAACAATTAGCGGCGGTGGTAACACTGCCTATGGTCATCAATCACTTTTTACTAATACTGCAGGAGAATATAATACTGCTGTAGGATTGAAAGCACTCTACTCTAATACCGGAAATTTTAATTCTGCTCATGGTTACAATGCTTTGGTAAACAATACTGGAGGTTATCATAATACTGCAATAGGATTTCAATCATTATTCACTAATACAACCGGAAATCAAAATACGGCTAATGGTTCTGGAGCTTTATATTCAAATACAGGAGGTAGTAATAACGTAGCTACAGGGATAAATTCTCTTTACTCAAATAACAATGGATTTCAAAACACCGCTAACGGATATTTTTCTTTGTATGCCAATACTGATGGAAATAATAATACTGCATACGGAGCAAACTCTTTATCTGGAAATACTACTGGAAGCTCGAATACTGCTATTGGATTTAGGGCACTTCTACAAAACACTATTGGAGAAGATAATACTGCTACAGGTATAGATGCACTTCGCTCAAACAACACTGGTTATTTTAATACTGCGTATGGCTCCAAAGCTCTTTATTCTAATACGTCAGGACAAGGAAACGTAGGTATCGGTCACTTGGCATTATACTCAAATAATATTGGTAGTAATAACACAGCTAATGGTTATTATTCATTATACTCAAATCAAACTGGAAATAATGGTGTAGCATTTGGAACATTTTCTCAATACAATGCTAATAATACTACTACTGCTTGGGACAATACTAATACCAGCGTTGGATTTAATTCATTGCGCGGATCTGCTACACCAGCTAATAATACGGGTACTGGTAATACAGTAATGGGTAGAGATGCCATGTTTTCAAATACAACGGGTGCTGTTAATACTGCTATCGGTATTAACGCGCTTTATTTTAATACAACCGGTTTTAATAATACAGCAATTGGTCGTGAGGCATTGTATAACAATACTACGGGCGCGGATAATTATGCAGGAGGAAGATCTGCTCTTCGTAGTAACACTATTGGGCAGTATAATGTTGGCCTTGGTACACAAGCTTTGTTTGCAAACACGACAGGTAATTATAACATTGCTATTGGTGGTAGTGCGCTCAATGCAAATAGCACCGGAGTTCAAAATGCAGCTTTGGGAGCTCAGGCTTTAGTTAGCAATACAACTGGTAATTTTAACACAGGATTAGGAACTAACGCAAATGTATTATCAGGAACTCTTACAAATGCTACGGCAATTGGTTATAATTCTATTGTTAAATCATCAAACACCATACAATTAGGAAATACGGCAATTGATACGGTTATTACTAGTGGTAAGTTAAGACTAGGCAATGTAACTTATCCAAAGGTTCATGGTAGTTCTGGGCAATTTTTATCAACAACAGGAAGCGGCGAACTTATTTGGACTAACGCAAGCGGAGGATCTTCTGGTTGGGCATTAACAGGAAATGCGGGTACGGTGGATGGTACTAATTTTATCGGTACAACTGATAATGTACCATTAAACTTTAAAGTAAATAACCAAAAAGCGGGTAGAATAGATGCAGAACTATTCAATTCTTTTTTTGGTTATCAAGCAGGTAATTTTAATACCACCGGAAGCAACAACACAGCCAGCGGAGCACTTGCGCTTTATTCCAACACCGCAGGAAACTCCAATACCGCCAGCGGCCATGTTGCGCTTTCTGAAAACACCACAGGAAGCGGCAACACAGCTAATGGTTCTGGTAGCTTGTATTCAAACACCACAGGAACCAACAACACCGCTAGTGGACAGAGTGCACTTTATGCCAACACCACAGGAACCGCCAACACCGCCAATGGCCATAGTGCGCTTTATTCTAACACCACAGGAAACCAAAACAGCTCCAGCGGATTGAATGCGCTTTATTTTAACACCACAGGATCCACCAACAGCGCCAACGGAGCGAGTGCACTATTCTCAAATAAAACTGGAAATAATGGTGTAGCCATTGGTGGTAATTCTCAAAAAAATGCAAATAATACGGCAACTTCGTGGGATAACACTAATACCAGCGTAGGTTATAATTCTTTGCTTGGTTCTTCAACAGCAGCTAATAATACGGGTACTGGTAATACTGTAATTGGTAGAGATGCCATGTTTTCAAATACAACTGGTAGTCAAAATACAGCTAGTGGACAGTTTGCGCTTTATGCCAACACCACCGGATTGTACAACACTGCCAGTGGAAAGAGTGCGCTTTTTTCAAACACCATAGGAAACCAAAACACCGCCAGCGGAATGAATGCGCTTTATTCCAACACCACGGGAAGCAGCAACACCGCAAGCGGATTGAATGCGCTTTATTACAACACCACAGGAAACTCCAACACAGCTCATGGCACTAGTAGCTTGTTTAACAATACAACAGGAATTAATAATACAGCTAGTGGATTGAGTAGTATGCAAAGTAATACCACAGGAAGTGATAATGCAGCTGTTGGATTTTCCAGCTTATTTGATAACACCACAGGACAAAACAACACCGCCAGCGGAATGAATGCACTGCGCTCAAATATTATTGGAAGTAATAATGCAGCAAATGGATCTAATGCATTATATTCAAATCAAGCAGGAAGCAATGCCACTGTTTTGGGTACTAATGCTATGCAATATGCCAACAACACCACCACCGCATTTACCAATCAAAATGTGGCCGTTGGTTTTGAGGCGTTGCGTGGTTCAACAACCCCTTCAGCCAATACCGGGAACTTAAATACCGGGATCGGCTATCAGGCTCTTTGGTTTGTTACTTCAGGTTACAGAAACACTGCAACTGGTAATCAGGCGCTAAGCAGAACAACCAGTGGAACAGATAACACTGCTACAGGAAATATTGCCCTTACCGATAACACTACTGGTAGTGGTAATACAGCAAATGGAACCAGCGCCTTAGCATTCAATCAAACAGGAAGTAACAACACAGCTATGGGCTTAAATTCCCTCATGAATAATACTGCTGGTTTTAATACAGCAATTGGTTGTAACGCAGGAAACGCTATTACGACCGGAAGTAATAATGTTGCTGTTGGTTATAATGCAGGAAACGCTATTACGTCCGGAAATAATAATGTTGCTGTTGGTAATAATGCTCAGGTGCCAACTGCTACTGCCAGCAATCAGGTTAGAATAGGAGCTGCCAATGTTACCTATGCAGGAGTTCAGGTGGCATGGACTGTTACATCCGACAGACGCTATAAATCAGATATTGCGAATTCAAACTTAGGACTGGACTTTATTAAAAAATTGAGACCCGTTTCATATACACGTAATAATGATGATTCTAAAAAAATAGAATATGGTTTTATTGCACAGGAAATAGAAAAGGCTCTCAAAGAATCAGGAATTACTAAAAGTGGAATAATAACAGTTGATGATCAGGGAATGTATGGTGTACGTTATAACGACTTTATTTCTCCTATGGTTAAGGCTATCCAGGAACAGCAACAGGAAATTGAAACTCAAAAACAAGAGAAAGAAAAATTGCAAAAACAATTGACTGAATTGCAACAGCAAATTGATATTATTAAATCACAATTAAAAAATAAATAACAGTGGTTAATCAGTTTCATGTTTTTATATTATTAGTATTTTTATTATTTGGGTTTATAATGAAAGCCCAGACTATAGATCCTTCTGTGATCAACACAACTGGGGGCGGCGGAACTGTTGGTGCAACCGGTGTTGAAGTCTATTATAATATTGGCGAACCACTTATTTCTACCATCAATAATAGTAACACTACCATAACTCAAGGATTTTTGCAACCTGAAATTAATGGTAGTTTTGATTTAAGTATTTCTGCCTTATTTCAAGATGAAAGTTGCCTAAATAACAAAGATGGTTTTATTTCTTTAACATTAAATACTGCACCAATCAGCGCTATTCAGTTATTATACGTATGGACGCCTTCCTTTATTTGTCCAGCTCAAAATTGTGCTAGTGCCGACAGCCTAGCGCCCGGACTGTATAGTGTTACCGTTTTTGCTGTAAATTCAAACAGTGTAGTAGTTGATTCAGTTAATTTTAGTCATACAATTTTGGCTAGTACAGAGCCTTGTTTTATTAGAATATATAATGGCTTTACGCCTGATGGTGATGGTATTAATGATAATTGGATTATTGATAATATTGAAGATTATCCAACTAATTCGTTGTCTATTTTTAATAGATGGGGAAATAAAATTTGGTCAACCACTAATTATAATAACACCACAAATTATTGGAATGGTAAACAAAGTAATGGCAATTCGTTGCCAAGTGGTACCTATTTTTATGTACTGGAAATTGAGGGTGGTATTGGGATTAAAAAAGGTTGGGTAGAGTTATCGTCAAAGTAATTTTACACTTTCTCAAATCTGATTTTCGATGAGTAAAATTGTAGGTAGGATTAACTCAAAAAGTAGATTTGATTTTACTGTTCTTTTTTCTTGAAAAAAAAGCACCAAAAATTCAAGACGAAAGACCAACTCCAATTCTTTTCTCCTGCAAAAAGTCTTCGCAGTGCCGCCGAAAAAATTGCAGTTCGCTCTCTTTCGCCAAAAGCCACCGCACTATTACCAACGTATGATAAATTTGCAATAACATGATGCACAAGTTTTTATCTATTATTTTAAATTGTCATGTATTAAAATCAAATCATATTCTCTAAATTGTTTGAATTAACTAACATCTCAATACTTTGAGTGAAACCTACGTATCAAAGTGGACATCAAACTTTAAAAACTTTTTAACTTTCAAAACTTTTTAATTTTATATATAGTATTTTTGAGGTCTCAAAAAAACAAAAACTATGTCAACTACTCCCGAACATATTAAATGCCTAATTATTGGCTCAGGTCCCGCAGGATATACAGCAGCTATTTACGCATCACGCGCCGATTTACAACCTATTTTATATACAGGCTTAACACCTGGTGGCCAACTTACAGAAACAACAGAAGTAGATAATTTTCCGGGATATCCTAAGGGAATTACCGGCCCTGAATTAATGGAAGATTTAAAAGCGCAATCTGAGCGATTTGGCACTCAGGTACGTTTTGGTTTAGCAACCAAAGCAGATTTAAATGTATCACCAAAACGTATTTGGATTGATGAGACTATTGAAATTACTGCAGATACTGTTATTATTTCAACGGGCGCTTCGGCTAAATGGTTGGGATTAGAAAATGAAACCCGTTTACGCTTAAATGCCGGTGGAGTTTCTGCATGTGCCGTGTGCGACGGATTTTTTTTTAAAGGGCAAGATGTAGCAATTGTTGGAGCAGGGGATACTGCTGCAGAAGAAGCCACGTATTTATCTAAATTATGTAAAAAAGTATATATGATTGTGCGCAAGGATGAAATGCGCGCTAGTAAAGCTATGCAGCATCGTGTTAAAAATACGGCTAATATTGAAGTTATTTATAATAGCGAAACCCATGATATTTTAGGAAAAGAAATGGTGGAAGGAGTTGTTGTGAAAAATGGTTTAACTAATGAGTTGCGTACTTTAAATGTAACCGGTTTTTTTGTAGCCATTGGTCATAAACCAAACACAGATATTTTTAAGGGGCAAATTAATATGGATGAATTAGGTTATATTGATGTCATTGCAGGTTCAACTAAAACAACTATACAAGGTGTTTTTGCTGTTGGTGATTGTGCCGACAAAACATATAGACAAGCAGTAACTGCTGCTGGTAGTGGCTGCATGGGCGCATTGGATGCTGAAAGGTATTTAGCAGCTTCCGGAAAGCATTAATAATAATATAACTTTACTTAAAAAATTATTTTGCTATTTTGTGTGAAATTTCCAAATAGAATAATTATGAAATTTAATAGATTAACACTTTTTATAACGACGTTAGTAATAACTAATGTCATTTTTTCGCAAAATTTTTCAAATCAGCCATCAGCAACATCAAAACGCTATAACGCTGCTGATATAATTGACATTGATTATGGCATTATGATGTATAATAAATTAGTGCCTATGATGTCAGGCGATTCTGTGAGGTTTACAAAAGAAGGAGTTAAGGCGCAAAACTATCAAGAAGATTATTATAATAGCGGGAAGTTATTGCATAAGGGATTTTATGCAGATGGAGCCATTAAAGTATTTAAAAATTATTATGAAAACGGACAGTTAGAACGTTCCTTTTCAAGTACAGATGTAAAGCGCGGTAAATTAGAAATATTTTATGCTGACGGAACAGCTAAATCTACAATTGATTATTACCTTGGTAATCCTCAGAATCAATACGATTTTTTTAAGAATGGCACTCCTGAATACATTGAAGAAAATGACAAAAATATTGAATATTTATATAAGCGAAATTCATTTTTTGAAAGTGGTTTGCCAGCATCAATTTTTGAATTAGTTGACAAAAAATCTAAAATATATATTAAGAAAGAGTATTACGAAAATGGCCGTTTAAAAGAAGAAGGTACCATGTTATTTAGAAAAGATTTAGGTGATTACCAAAAAGAAGGAAACTGGACTTACTATAATGAAAAAGGTGCTATTATTAAAACTGAAATTTTCCTAAAAGGAGAACAGCAATAATTAAAATAGCTAATAGAATAGATTTTTAGATCATTACTTATCAATGCCAATTGCATTATTGTTTAAAGTTCTATATTGAAAGTTATTAAATTGATTCTACTATTTTATTATTATTTGAAAGACTATTTTTCATTTTCAAAATTGACGTTCGCTTGATTCCAGTTAACTACATTCCACCAAGCGTTAATATAATCTGCTCGTTTATTTTGGTGTTTTAAATAATAGGCATGTTCCCATACATCTAAACATATCACAGGAGTGCCTTTGAAATCTGAAATATCCATAATTGGACTATCTTGATTTTGTGTGCTTCCAATTTCTAACTTCCCATTATTGACGACAAGCCACGCCCAACCAGAACCGAAAATTTTTGTGGCAACCTCGGTAAATTTGGTTTTGAAATCTTCAAATGAACCATAAGTTGTAATAATAGCGGCAGATAATTTTCCTATTGGTGCACCACCACCTCTAGCTTTCATTAACTTCCAAAATACCGAGTGATTATAATGTCCTCCTGCATTATTTCTAACTACCATCGAATAATTTTCCTTCTTTATATTTTTTAGTAAATCTTCAATATTGGAATGAATATTTTCTATTCCTTCTAACGCTTTGTTTAGGTTATTTACATAAGCAACATGATGTCTTGTATAATGCACTTCCATTGTAGCCCTATCTATAAAAGGCTCCAAAGCATCGTAAGTATAAGGTAGGTGAGGTAGTTCAAATTTTTCTTTTAACTTAGATGGTTGTATTTTTGGTTCCAAAGCTTCAGTACCCTTTTCTGCAATTTTAGGCTCTTTTAGTGCCGAAAATTCTCTGTTGTGTAAGCCAACAATAATAGTTTTATTTTCTTTTTGCATAACTAGATAGTTCTTTGTTTTAATTCCTTTTTATTTGTTTCACTATAGTATATTGTAAGTAAAATTATATCTGACATTAAATAATACAATTTAATGGCGAAAATAGTTCTTCAGCACTAGAGAATTAATGATGGACTTTATATGTCGTAATGATTTTAAGCAATATCAAGACAACCCTATAGTTATTTAGAAAAAAGTAGAGTTAAATTCAGTTGATTAAACTATTGTGCATTCCAACCACCATCAATTGGCAGAGCAGTTCCCGTTAATGTTGTTGCACTTTCTGAGGCCATAAATACAGCCATTTGTCCTAATACTTCTACAGGTACAAATTCTTTTACAGCTTGCTTTAATAACATCACTTTATTTACAACATCTGCTTCACTCATATTATGAACTTTCGCTTGGTCGGCAATTTGCTTGTCAACCAATGGTGTTTTTACATAACCGGGGCAAATAGCATTTGCAGTAATATTGAAAGGAGCTCCCTCTAAAGCTATTGTTTTTGTAAACCCTACAATACCATGTTTGCTTGCAACATAGGCGCTTTTAAATTCAGATGCAACAAGGCCATGAGCTGAAGCGATATTAATGATACGACCAAATTTTCGCTCCTTCATTCCTTTCCAAACGGCTTTGGTTAAATAAAATGCAGAGGTTAAATTGATGCCAATGATGGCAGCCCACTTTTCGTCAGGAAAATCTTCAATGGGCGATACGTGCTGTATTCCAGCATTATTAACTAATACATCAATCTTGCCAAATTTTAAAATGGCATCATCTACCATTTTTCTTAACTCTTCAGGTTTAAGCATATTTGCATTACTATACATTACTTCAATACCATATTGTTTAGCTACATCGTCGGCAATCTCCTGACCGTTAGTTTCTAAACCATTAAATACAATATTATAGTGTTTTGTTTTAGCAAACTCGTTCGCTATTCCTAGTCCAATTCCACTTGTGCTTCCTGTAATTAAGATTGTTTTCATTTTTTTATTTTTTTGCCCGCAGATTTCGCAGATTGACGCAGATTTTTTATCTGATTAATATGTGAGATTAGCTGGAATTATTTTTTATAAATTTGTATTTAGTTTTTTTGTTTCTATTTCGCTAATTTTAAATCTGCGTAATCTGCGAGATCAGCGGGAATTGATTTTAGAAGTTTGGTTTCAACATATATTTGCTATAAAAATCAACAATATGTCTAACAGCTTCTTCAGCAGTATCAACAATTTTAAATAAATCTAAATCTGATTCACTTACGTTGTGCTCTTCTTTTAACATGGTTTTTTTTATCCAATCAATTAATCCACTCCAATAATCAATGCCAACTAATACCACAGGGAATTCAGCAATTTTATTTGTTTGGACTAGGGTTAATGATTCAAATAATTCATCAATAGTACCAAAGCCTCCAGGCATTCCAATAAAACCTTGCGAATATTTTAAAAAAACGGTTTTACGCACAAAGAAATAATTAAAATCAATACTTTTATCCCTATCAATATAATCATTTGGTTTTTGTTCAAAAGGTAAATTGATGTTTAAACCCACTGAGTTTCCTTTACCTCTTTTAGCACCCTTATTTGCTGCCTCCATAATACCTGGTCCGCCACCTGTGATAACGCCGTAACCTTCTTGAGTTAGTTTAAAAGCAATTTCTTCAGCTAATTGATAATATTTATTTTCTGGTTTTGTTCTAGCAGAACCAAAAATAGACACACAAGGACCAATTTCCTGCATCCGTTCAAATCCATTTACAAATTCGCTCATGATTTTAAAAATCTTCCAACTATCTGAAGCCATTACTTGATTGGATTCTTTTGCAGCAAATGCCTTCCTTATTTTGTCTTCTTTATCGTGAGTCATATATTACAGTTGTTAGTTTTTTAGTTCTTGGTTTTTCATAAATTATTAATTTAAATTTATTTAGTTTTCATACAAAGTGTTTAGTGCTTTTTATTAAAAACTAATAACTAAACATTAAAAATTAATTTAGAGTTCTTTTTTTAAAAATGGAGCAGTGTAACCTTTTTTTGATTTTACTAATTCCTCTGGTGTTCCTATAAAAATAATATCACCACCTCCTTTTCCGCCTTCCATGCCAACATCAATAATATAATCAGCTACTTTAATAATATCCATATTATGTTCTATTACTAAAACTGTATTTCCACTATCTACTAATCTATTTAAAACACCTAATAATATTCTAATATCTTCAAAATGTAAACCGGTTGTTGGTTCATCTAAAATGTATAAAGTATTGCCTGTATCACGTTTACTTAATTCGGTAGATAATTTTACTCGCTGCGCCTCTCCACCGCTCAAGGTTGTTGCTTGTTGTCCTAAAGTAATATAACCCAAGCCAACATCTTGTAATGTTTTTATTTGACGAAAAATATTTGGTAACATTTCAAAAAATTCACAAGCTTGGTCAATAGTCATATTTAAAACATCACTAATTGATTTTCCTTTGTAACGAATTTCAATTGTTTCTCTGTTATAACGTTTACCATTACATTCGTCACA
>JBIKOX010000243.1:0-3804 GCA_044357775.1 Bacteroidia bacterium
TTTAATTACTCATGAACATCAATGATTTAACCTGCAACTACAGCGATTTACCATCACCAATGGCTTACTTAATTGAAGCGGAAAATGAAGATGCTGAATTGAAGCCATTGGTTAATAGCTCTTTTAGTGATAGAGATATTAATCGTATTATTGAAATGGCTTGGGAAGATCGTACACCATTTGAAGCAATCGAATTTCAGTTTGGATTAAAAGAAAAGGAAGTGATTGAATTTATGAGAAAAAATTCACTGCCTTCTAGCTTTCGTATGTGGCGAAAAAGAATGAAATCAAGAAAAACTAAACACTTTGCTTTAAGAAATAAAACTACCAACCGATTTAAATGCAATAGACAAAGAGGTACAGGAAATAAAATTTCTAAACGATAAAACTCTTTAAATATTTTTTTAAGAAAAAAAATACAAACATTTTAGTATAAATTTATTACATACCTTTGTATTAAATTAAAAAAAATAGTTGGCTATTCGCTATATTTAAAAACTCTAGATTACAAAAACTATGAACGTAGAAATTTGGAGTGATGTTATGTGTCCGTTTTGTTATATAGGCAAACGTAAATTTGAAAAAGCCCTATCGCAATTTCCTCATAAAGATAAGGTTAATGTCATTTGGAAAAGTTTTCAATTAGACCCAACAACCATAACAGATCCAAGCCTGAATACTATTGACAATTTAGCTCAAAAAAAAGGTTGGAGCAAAGAACAAACTGATCAAACTATCGCTCATGTAACTGGCATTGCTAAGCAAGTTGGATTAGATTTTCATTTTGAAAAAGCGGTTGTTGCAAATTCACTTGACGCACATCGTTTATCGCACTTAGCTAAAAAGTATGACAAACAAAATGACTTAGAAGAAAAATTATTCTTAGCTTATTTTATTGAAGGTAAAAATACAGCAGATTTTAATACACTTTTACAAATTGCAACAGAGCTTGATTTAGATAAAACAGAAGTAAGTGCACTTTTAAGAAACACTACTTATACAAATGAAGTTTATCAAGATATAAAACAAGCGCAACAAATTGGTGTTAATGGAGTTCCTTTTTTTGTTTTAGATAACAAATATGCTATTTCAGGTGCGCAAGAATCTGAAACTTTTTTAGGTGCATTAACAAAATCATACGAAGAACATACTTTAAAAAAAATTTAGAAACAGTTGCTTCAACTGCAAGCGATACTTGCGGAATAGATGATTGCGAGATTTAGTTAAAAAAAATTCTAAGCAATATATTAAGTTCCTTTAACTTCATTGTTAGGATTTTAGCCGAAGCAATCTTTTACAAGTTTATCTCAAGTTATAATCGGCTATAATGAGTAACTAAATAATTATTAATGCGCCTCTAACCAATTAGCCCCTACTCCCATTCCAACCTCAACAGGAACGTTTAATGGTAACGCTTGTTTCATGTGTTTTTCAATAACAGGTTTTATTAAATCTAACTCTGGTTTATACACATCAAACACTAATTCATCATGCACTTGCAAAATCATTTTTGATTTAATATTCATTCCTTTTAATTCGTTATGAATATTAATCATTGCTACTTTAATCATATCAGCTGCTGAACCTTGTATGGGTGCATTAATAGCATTTCGTTCTGCAAAAGAGCGAACAGTTGCGTTATTAGAATTAATATCTTTCAACCAACGTTTACGTCCCATTAACGTTTGCACATAGCCATGCTCTTTAGCAAAATTAATTTCATTATCCATATAAGTTTTAATGGAACCATATTGCGCAAAATAATTATCAATTAATTGCTTTGCTTCAGCACGAGGAATATTTAAATTTTCTGATAAACCAAATGCACCTTGTCCGTAAATAATTCCAAAGTTCACGCTCTTGGCTTTATAACGCATTTCTTTAGTTACTTCGCTTTCTTCAATCCCATAAACCTTAGCAGCAGTAGCCGTATGAATATCTTTACCTAAATTAAAAGCTTCACACATATTTGGATCACCACTAATGGAAGCTACCACGCGTAATTCAATTTGCGAATAATCGGCGCTTAGTAAAATATAATCTTCGTTGCGTGGTATAAATGCTTTACGAATTTGTCTTCCTCTTTCAGTTCGGATGGGAATATTTTGCAAGTTAGGATTATCGCTACTTAAACGCCCTGTTACTGCAACTACCTGATTGAAGTTGGTATGAATACGGTTTGTTTTTGGGTTTACTAAGAGTGGCAACGTATCAACATAGGTTGATTTTAATTTAACTAGTTCACGGTAATCTAATATTTTAGACACAATAGGATGTTTACCTTCTAGCTTAGATAAAATATCTTCGCCTGTAGCATACTGACCTGTTTTTGTTTTCTTAGGTTTTTCAATAATTTTCAGGTAATCAAATAAAATTTCGCCTACTTGTTTTGGTGAAGATATATTGAATTTAGTTCCTGCTAATTCTTGTATCTCAGCATCAACTTTTGCAATATCATCTTGTAATTGAGCAGAAAATTCATTTAAACCTGCAACATCCACATTAATTCCTTCTCGCTCCATACCTGCCAATGCTTCAATTAATGGTAACTCCACTTCATGAAATAATTGTTCGGTTCCTGATTCTTTTATCAATGGTTCAAAAACATGTTTTAATTTAAGTGTAATATCAGCATCTTCGGCAGCGTAATCTTTAATAATATCTATAGGAACAGAACGCATACTCATTTGATCTTTTCCTTTTTTACCAATTAATTCTTCAATGCTAATTGGCGAATAATCTAAATAGGTCTCTGCTAAAATATTCATCCCATGACGCATTTCAGGCATAAATAAAAAATGAGCAACCATCGTATCCCACAATTTATTTTTAATCTCTACTCCATAATTTTTTAAAACTTGTAAATCATATTTTATATTTTGGCCAATTAAAGTTTTGGTTTTATCTTCAAACAAAGGCTTAAATAAATCAATTAATTTTTGCGCTTCTACTTTGTCTTCAGAAACTGGAACATAAAAAGCTTCCTTTTCTTTAACTGCAAACGACATTCCTACAACCTCAGCATTAAGCGTGTTTAAATCAGTTGTTTCGCTATCAAAACAATATTCTTGAGACGAATTTAAAACAGAAATTAACTTAGAAATAGAATCAGGTGTATTGCACAACATATAATTAGGATTTAAATCCTTAATAGTTTTAAATACTTTAGCCGCTTCTGCAACTGCTTCTATGTTTTCTTCGCTAAACATATCGCCTGTGGTAAACAAGTCAGGTTTTGCTTTTACAGTTTCTTTTGGTTTAGCTGCTGTTGCAAAATTAGAGGACTCTTTTGCACCGCCAATATCTTCGCCAAGTACTTTTTGTGCTATACCTCGAAACTCTAATTCAGAAAATAATTCGCGTAAAGCATCTTTATTAATAGCTTTAAGCGTTAATTCTTCTTCGTTAAATTCTACGGGTACATCTAAAATAATTGTTGCTAACCATTTTGACTGTAACGCTTTTTCTTTATTATTCTCTACCTTCTCTTTTAATTTACCTTTTAATTTATCTGTATTCTCTAATAAATTTTCAATGGTTCCAAAATCTTTCACTAACTGAATGGCTGTTTTCTCCCCTACTCCGGGAATTCCTGGAATATTATCGACCTTATCGCCCATTAATCCTAGTATATCAATTAACTCCGCAACATTACGAATATCCCATTTTTTACAAATTTCAGGCACTCCCAATATTTCGGCGCCATTACCCATTCGAGCAGGTTTATAGATAAACGTATTTTCATCTACTAACTGACCATAATCTTTATCAGGCGTCATCATGTAGGTAGTAAAGCCTTTTTGC
>JBIKOX010000064.1:0-13713 GCA_044357775.1 Bacteroidia bacterium
CATAATAAAAACCTCGAACGCCCCAAACTAGACTCAATGCATTTAGTAAAGATTGATTGTCTGTAAAAATATAAATATTAGCTTTTGGGCGGTGACTACTTAATTTAAAAGCGGTATAGCCACTATGTGTCATAGATATAATTGCGGCAACATTTGCTTGTTTGGCCATCACGCTTGCATTAAAACATATGCTGTCGGTAATATATGTTACTGTTTTTAGTTCTGGTTCGTGCTCCTTGTAATAAATAGAGCCGTTATCTTCTATTTGAGTAATAATTCTGCGCATGTATTCCACTACTTTTACAGGGTACCTTCCTACTGACGTTTCCGCACTAAGCATAACTGCATCAGCGCCATCCAAAACAGCATTTGCTACATCATTAACTTCGGCCCTTGTCGGTGTATAAGCGGTAATCATACTCTCCATCATTTGAGTGGCAATAATAACAGGTTTAGAAGCTTCAATACATTTATTTACTATCATTTTTTGTAATAATGGCACTTGTTCCATTGGTAATTCTACACCTAAGTCGCCACGCGCAACCATTACACCATCCGATACTTCAATAATTTTATCAATTTCTTTAATTGCCTCAGGCTTTTCTATTTTTGCAATTACACGGGCATTTTTTTTCTTCGAACGGATAATGTCTTTTAGCTCAACAATATCAGTTACGCTTCTTACAAAAGATAAACCTATCCATTCAAAATTATTTTCTAACGCAAAATCTAAATCACGCAAATCTTTTAAGGTTAAACAGGGTAAAGAAATTTTGGTGTTTGGAAGATTAACGCCTTTTTTTGAAGAAAGTACACCGCCTGCAATAATGGTGCACTTTACTTCATCTTTTTTATTTGTATCAATTACTTTTAAAGTAATTTTTCCATCATCAATCAACACTAATTCACCAACTGAAACATCTTGAGGAAATTGGGGATACGTAATAAATATTCTTTCGGCAGTACCTTCAGATTCTTTGGTAGAGATAATAATTTCTTGCCCATTAACTAAATCAACCGCATTGTCTTTTACTTTTCCAATTCGCAATTTAGGCCCTTGTAAATCCCCTAAAATTCCCACGTGACGATTTAATTTTTTATTTAAGATTCTGATATTATCAATGACATGTTTTATGGGTTCGTAATCTCCATGCGAAAAATTAATACGACAAATATCTAACCCGGCCTTAAATAATTCTTCGAGTACCGCAATATTTTCGGTTGACGGCCCCATAGTTGCAACAATTTTTGTTTTGTTATAGTTAAAGTTCATAGTCTGTATATTTAAAAATATTTTGGTTTTTATTTATCACAATCCTAATTCGGATGAAATAGTTGTGTTTTATTTTGGCTCACGAATGTACTAAATTCAAGTTTAAAAATCGCATTATTAAATCATTATCTATTTTAGTACTTTAGCACTTTTAATACCATTATGCCTAATAAACTCGAAAAATTTGCAGAACTAAATACGCTTTCAAACACTTTTGCATTCCACCATTTTGACATCCCGAAAGGATTTGTAAAAAAGGGCAAATGGCATATGGATGTTTTTAAAAATGATAATCCTATTGTTGTTGAGCTAGGATGCGGAAGAGGAGAATACACCATTGGTTTATCAGAAAACAACTTAAACAAGAACTTTATTGGTGTTGATGTAAAAGGTAATCGCATGTGGACGGGCGCAAAGCATGCTATTATAAATCAAATGAATCATGTAGCTTTTTTGAGAACGCGCATTGACTTTATTGATTTGTGTTTTAACGAAAATGAAGTTTCTGAAATATGGATAACCTTTCCTGATCCTCAACCTCAAAAAAACAGAGCCAGAAAACGGTTAACCAATCCTGATTTCTTTTTAAATCGATATAAAAAAATATTAAAACCTGGCGGGCTTATTCACTTAAAAACCGACAATACTTTTTTTTATGAATACACTTTGGAAGTAATCAAAGAAAGAAACCTACCATTAATTTTTGCTACCGATGATTTATATCATAATTGTCCTAATGGCAGAGAAGAGTTGACGGCTATAAAAACTTATTACGAAACTTTATTTACCGGAAGAGGAGAGCGCATTAAATATTGTTGTTTTAAATTAGATTAAATGGCTATTAAACGATTACCTCACAAAACACATTTTTATAGTAACCTTTTAAAAAGCATCGCTTTAGGCGCATCCTTTTTAATAATATCATTAGTGATTGGTGTTGTTGGCTATCACCATTATTTTAATATACCTTGGTTGGATAGCTTGTTAAATGCCAGTATGATATTAACGGGTATGGGACCGGTGGATAGGGCAGTAAGCGATGGGGCAAAATGGTTTTCGTCATTGTATGCAATATATAGCGGTGTTGCTTTTTTAACTAGTGTTGCTGTAATATTAAGTCCGATTCTGCATCGTTTTTTACACAAATTTCATTTAGACATGGAGGAATAAATAAACAGTAACTACTTAATATTTAAACAAAAAACACTAACCTTGTAGTATGCTTTCACTTTTTATCAATTGGAATCCAAGTCCCGAAATTTTTACCATTCCCGGTATTGATTGGCCGGTGCGTTGGTATGGTCTTTCATGGGCACTTGCTTTTATTGGCTGTCATTTTTTTATGAATCGCATTTTTAATGCAGAAGCAAGAACAGAAAAACAACTTGATACGTTAACACTATATATTGTTTTAGCAACCATTTTAGGAGCGCGCTTGGGCCACTGTTTGTTTTATGATTTTGCTTACTATTCTCAACATCCTTTAGATATTTTAAAAATATATGAAGGCGGCTTAGCCAGCCATGGTGGCGCCATTGGCATCATTATTGGAATGTGGTTGTACTGTAAAAAAACGCAAGAAAGTTGGATTTGGTTATTTGATCGCTTGGTTGTGGTTGTTCCGTTTGCATCGTTTATGATTCGTTTTGGAAATTTAATGAACTCTGAAATTGTTGGCAAACCAACTGATGTGCCATGGGCATTTGTATTTCATCAGTTAGACGAATTGCCAAGACACCCCACACAATTATACGAAGCCCTGTTTTACATTTGTTTATTTGTGTTGTTTTATTGGTTATGGAAAAACAAGCGGAATGACTTTGGAAAAGGTTTTATGTTTGGACTATTTTGCGTGTTGATGTTTAGTTTCCGATTTTTAATGGAATTTTTAAAAGAAAATCAAGAAAGCTTTGAAAATGCACTTCCCATAAATATGGGGCAAATTTTAAGTCTTCCCTTTGTTTTAGTTGGCATTTATATGATACTAAAATCGAAAGGGAAGAATCTCGTATAATTTCTTAAATCATCTTACTACAAGGTTTCAGTCTTAATGATTAAAAGAATATTTATAAAAAGTTAAGAATTTACTAAAAGTTTAAATCCTTTACCGTGTATGTTTACAATCTCCACTTTAGGATCGTCTTTTAGGTACTTTCGTAATTTAGCAATGTAAACATCCATACTTCGGCCATTAAAGTAATTATCATCATGCCAAATTGTTTTTAGGGCAAAATTTCTATCTAACACATCGTTTTTATGCACGCACAACAAGCGCATAAGCTGACTTTCCTTAGTGGTTAATTTTTGCTCAGCACCATTATTAATTAATGCTTGTGTTTCGGAATTAAACGAATAAGTTCCAATGGTAAAATTAATATCCTCAGTATTATGAACGCGTTGCTTGCTACTTCTTCGCAATACGGCATTTACACGAGCTAATAATTCGTCCATACTAAACGGCTTTGTAATGTAATCATCTGCGCCTGCGTTAAAACCTTCAATAGTATCTTCTTTCATGCTTTTGGCTGTTAAGAAAATAATTGGCACATGTTTATCAGTTACTCTTATTTCTTTTGCTAATGTTAATCCATCTTTTACCGGCATCATCACATCTAACAATAATAAATCAAATCCCTGCTTACAAAAAGCATCAAATCCTTTTTTACCGTCTGTTGCTAATTTTGTTTCAAAACCTTTTGCTTCTAAATATTCCTGAAGCAAGGTTCCTAAATTTGGATCGTCTTCTACTAAAAGTATTTGTGTTTTTACATTTTCCATATTTCTTGTTTTATTTGTTTTAACTATAATTCGTTTTTGTAAGGCATTACTATTTTAAAAATACTACCTTTTCCTAATTCACTCTCAACATTAATTGTGCCATTGTGCTTTTGCACAACTGCTAGCACATAACTTAATCCTAAACCAAATCCTTTTACATTATGAACGTTCCCGGTTGGAACTCTATAAAATTTATCAAAAATTTTCCGTTGATTTTCTTTACTTATTCCAATTCCATTGTCTTTTACAGTAATTTCTATTCCTGCAGGCGTATCTTTCGTTGTTATAAGTATGATTGGGCTATCCTTTGTATATTTAATTGCATTATCAATTAAGTTAAAAATTATATTAGTTAAATGTACTTTATCAGAGCTAATAATACAATTCAGTGCGTCTAATTGTTTAGTGATTTTTCCGTGACGTTGGTCAATTAAAAGTTGCGTATTTTGAATTGCATGATTTATTATTTCATTAACGTCATTTTGGCTAAGTTTTAATTTAAATTCTCCCTTATCTAAAATGGATGTTTGTAGGATGCTTTCTACTAGAATACTTAATCGTTTATTTTCATCTTTAATCATTTTCACAAACCTTTGTTGTTTGTCGGGAGTTTTAACCACCGAATCATCATTGAGCATTTCTGCTGCTAACGAAATTGTACTGATAGGTGTTTTAAACTCGTGTGTCATATTACTTATAAAATCGTTTTTTATCACAGATAATTTCTTTTGTCGTGATATAGTTGCAATTGTGTAATAAAAAGCAAAAATGAGTATGAGTATAACCATAGCAGAAACCCCTAGCATGATCCACATGGTTCTTAATAAATAATGTGTTTGATTAGGAAATTGTACACTTAAATATTGAGGCGTTACAAATACGTTATTTGGAGATAAGTTTATTTTTATTGAACATCCAGAGGAATCACAATCTTTTTGTGCTTCTTTATAATTGCCATTAAGATTGGAATCAGATAGTCTGCTAGTAACTGAATAAATAAAATTAGTTGCAACTCCTTCTGCTAACAATTCTTGATGCAGTATTGTATCTAGCATTAAGGAATCTACTTTAGGTTTATAATCTTTATAGACGTTAATACTAATAAGCTCGTCAAATAAATCATTTACAATTTCTTTTTTTGTTTGAAACAATTCATCGCGCAAATGTTCGATGTTTTTAGAGGTAGATTGCGATGAATTTAAAAGTTCGTATGGTAAAAAATGGTTTTGCGAATTTATGGAATCGCCTATAAATTCTTTTTGAGACATTCTACTTGTAATAACGCCCGAAGAATCTGTGCTTAACTCTTCGAAAATACGCACCTGCACATCACTACCACTTGGGTTACCAACTGTTACTAAACCTGGTTTAGTAATTCGCACGCCTTGCTTACGTAACTTAATTTTTTTAGCAATTTTATTTGCTGTTGCTATTTTCTCGAGTTTGTTTGATGTTGATTTTAATGCTTCTTTAACAGAACGCTCAAACTCTTCTTCTTTCAATTTTATAGAACTCTTAATCCAATATATTTGTACGGCAATAAGCGCAATTAAAGCTACAGCTACTAGCGTTGAAATGATGCCTAAATTATATCTGTTCATTATAACAAATGTAACAAAGTATACGAATGCTTATTTTACTACTTAACGTTTTTTAACTCGTACATGGTACTTCCATTAACCCCGTGCTTCTTTGGATAAATTAAAAATTTTGACGTAGTTCGAAGATAAACTATATACGTAGCAGCTTGCAGTAAAACTAATCTTATGAGATGTAAATAGTATTAAAATGGATGTGTTACATCAATACATTTTTGCAATCACTTAATGCTAAATATATTTTCTTGTTTTTTTAAAACAGCTTAGTTTGTTTATTTTCTATCAAAGCTTCTTTATAAACGGCCAACACTCTTTGTCTTGCACCTGCATGATCAACCATAGGTGTTACATACTGCGGTGTATTAAACTCTGGAATCCATTTCTTGATGTATTCATAATTTGCATCAAATTTTTTAGTTTGTTCAGTTGGATTAAATACTCTAAAATATGGCGCAGAATCGCAACCGCTTCCAGCGGCCCACTGCCAGCCGCCATTATTAGCGCTTAAATCAAAGTCTAATAATTTTTGAGCAAAGTAGGCTTCGCCCCAACGCCAGTCTATTAATAAATCTTTTATTAAAAAACTTGCTACAATCATTCGCACACGATTATGCATAAATCCAGTTGCGTTTAGCTCACGCATGCCCGCATCTACAATTGGAAACCCGGTTTTACCTTGACACCAACAATTAAATTCAACTTCATTATTTCTCCAAATAATTTTATCGTATTGCGGCTTAAATGAATTATTAACAACATGCGGAAAATGATATAATATCATCATATAAAACTCTCGCCAAATTAATTCGTTTAACCAAGTTTCGTTTAAAACTAAAGCTTGTTTTACTAATGCTCTAACACTCACTGTTCCAAATCGTAAATGGATACTTAATTTACTAGTGCCATTAATAGCAGGAAAATCACGCTGCTCTTTATAATTTGAAACGATTGATTTAATAATACTATTTGAAGGAAATTCTAGTCCAACACTTTTAAATCCCATTTCATTTAAAGAAGGGATATCAAACGATTTCGTTTTTAAAAATTGGGAAAAATGATTGCTATTCTGATATGGCTTATAATCGCTCTCCTGCAATTTCGCTTTCCATTTTCTACTATAGGGAGTAAAAACAGTATAAGGCTTGCCATCATCTTTGGTTACATCATTTTTTTCAAAAACACATTGATCTTTATAGGTTTTAAATTCAATGTTATATTTCAAGAATAGTTCTTTAACATCGCTATCACGCTTAATTGCATATGGCTCGTAATCATGATTAGCATAAATAGACTGCACATCGTATTCTTTTATTAATTCTTCAAAAGCAATTTCGGGACTTGAATAAAGCACCTTTATCGAAGAACCAATTTTTTTTAATTCAGTATTTAAATTTAAAATACATGAGTGTATGAATTCAACTCGTCTATCTTTTTTATCTTCTAACTTTTCTAAAATATATTTATCAAAAATAAAAACAGGTAATACTGGAAAGTCACTTTTTAGAGCATGATATAAACCTGCGTTATCTTCTAAACGTAAATCTCTTCTAAACCAAAATAGTGTAACTTTCTGCATACTCTTTTTAACAAATTTTTAGCAATAAGGTTTATGCATTGTTTTTGCGCGAGCACTTTAATAAAAGCCCTTTTACTTTACAAATAACTACGCTTTGTTTTTATATGAAGTATAAATTCTATATGATCGATAAATAGCATATGCTAAAAATACCACACCTAAAATTATGCGTTTGTTGCCAAACGCTTTATCACTAAGTAACTCGGTAAAGAAAAACACTATAGCGCCTGTAAAGGTTAGTAAAACCATCATACAACTAAACACTAAATTAATTAATTCTGTTGGTGATTTTTTCATAAATTGTTTTTATTTTTTCACGACGATCGGAGTCGAAGCTTAAAAAAAATCCCCTCAGCCTTTAGGAAGAGGGGATTTTTATAATGAATTTTATTTTATTTTAATTGGAAGTTGATTGGTAAGTTAAAGAATACAGAAACAGATCTACCATTTTGTTTTCCAGCTTTCCAGTTTGGCATTGATTTAACAACTCGAATTGCTTCTCTATCGCATTCTCCGCACCCTGGTACGCCTTTTAAAATTGTTACATCAGTTATGTTTCCACTTCCGTTTACAACAAATTTCAAGAAACATTTACCACTTAAACCAGCTTCTTTAGCCATTTGAGGATATTGAATGTTTTTTTGAATGTATTTCATCATTTCCATTGCTCCACCCGGAAATTCAGGCATCTCTTCAACTACAGTAAAAATTTCAGGCGCTTTTTCTTCAACAACACCAGTACCTTCGCCAGTTGGAACAACTACTGCGTCTCCATCACCTTCTTGGGTAACTGTACTAACATTAGTTTCAGTTAATTTTTCTTGTGGTGGTGGCGGATCAGTTTCAACAGCATCGTCCTTAATTACTGGAGGCACAAACTTTACAGTTTCTAATACTGGTGGTGGCGGTGGTGGCGGTGGTGGTGGCGGTTCATTTTTATCCGCTGGTGGTGGTGTTAGGTCAATCGTCGTCATATCTAATATGGCTTCTTTTGAGTCATCATCACTTTTTAATCCTAATACAAACTTAATACCCATACCTAAGGCTAAAGCACCTATCATGCAGCCAAGGATTAAAGTAACAGTCCAATTGTATTTACGGCGTATCTCATACGCACCGTAATCTTGGTTGCGACCACTAAAAACAATATCGTTTCTAGCATCGTCAACTACACTATTCCAATTTGATGTCATACTATTTTATTTTTTCTTGTAATAATGCATATTCTGTTGCCATCATTTCAACACCTAAAACTCGCTTGCCCACGTTACAAATCTTTAATTCATCCAGCATATCAATTGCGTTTTTATAAGTTGCCTGATCATCTGTTTTAATTAAAACTGTAATTGCTCTAGGATCTGCAGTTGCGTCAACCGCCATACGTTTATATGCCGTATCTGCTAAAAGTTTCTTTTTGTTTTTTTCAGCAAAGCCTTTAATTTCTTCAACAGCCCATTTATTTTGTTCCATCAACAATTTATGAAGACCTTCTGAACTGAAGTTTGTTTCTTTTAACTCCGTTGGAGGCACCCCTTTTTCGTTTCCTGCTGTATAAAACTGACCAGCATAATAAAAAATCTTATCGTCCTTAGTTAATAAAAAAGTAACTCCATTTTTTACTTCTGGTGGTGGTGGACTTCCTGGAGGTGGTTCTGCTGGTAAGCTTAACTCCATTGATTTTGGCTTGCTAAAGGTTGATGTTAAAACGAAAAACGTTAATAACAAAAACGCTAAATCTACCATTGGAGTCATATCCACGCGGGTACTCTGTTTCTTGGCGCGTTTTTTACCGCCTTTACCATGCCCGCCGCCGCTTTCTGCTATTTCTGCCATGTTAAATTAGTTTTTTAATTAATATTATTTTTTAGGCTCAGCTGCTGGAACTGATGACCCGCCTTCCATTGACGTAATCAAATTGAAAGTGTAAATTTTCATATCTGTAAAGGTTTTAAATACATCTTTTACATAAATGTATTTTGCCTTTGCATCTGCTTTAATGGCATAACGTGGTTTTTCTCCTTTAAACTCTTGCCCAGCTCCATCAGCTTTATCTTTATTTCTCATGTAAATAATATTCAATTCGGTAGCAGAGATATTAATCCAGTCTCTCAATTGATTATTTAATGAATCTAAAGGTACACCTTTTTGTGGTTGAAATTTTAGTCGTTCAGCTTCCGATGCATCTAAGTATCTTGGCAGGTCTTTTATTTCAACGCCAAAACTAGATAAGCCACCAAATTTTTTTATTTGATCAGGCTTAAATTTAACGCCATACTTTTCGCTCATTTTAGTTAAAGTATTTGTTCTAGCTTCCCCATTTCCCACGCCAAAAAAAGCGCGCCCGTTATTATCAACGGTAATTAATACCGTGTTTTCGGGCAGTGTTTTATCTGAAACAGAAGATGGCGGATCAACAATTACTGGCTCTGCCATACGAAAGGATGCGGTAAGCATAAAGAAGGTAACCAACAAGAAAGCTAAATCCACCATTGGCGTCATGTCAATAGAAGGAGCACTCTTTGAAATTTTTATCTTTCCCATGTTTTGTGTTTTTTTATTTATAATTAGATGGAATTAATTATCTAATTCCATAAATTGAATAAAAATTATTTTCCTGAAGTTTGGAACTCTTGAATAATAGAGAATCCAGCTTCATCCATTGAAAAGGTAATTTGATCAACACGGTTAGAGAAAAAGTTGTAAAATATAATTGCTAAAGCAGAAGATAAGATACCAACTAATGTATTAACCAACGCTTCAGAAATACCTGTTGCTAAGGCTGCTGTATCAGGAGTACCAGCTGCAGCTAATGCACCAAAGGCACGAATCATACCTACAACTGTTCCAATTAAACCAACCAATGTACCAATAGAAGCACATGTAGAAATAACGCTTAAGTTTTTAGATAACATTGGTAATTCTAATGCGGTTGCTTCTTCTAATGCTTTAGAGATTGCTGCCACTTTAGATTCTTTATCCATTGTTGAATCATTTTGTACAAATTGATATTTTACTAAACCTTCACGAACCACATTTCCTAAAGATCCTTTTTGTTTATCGCACGCAGCAATAGCAGCATCTAAATCTTTAGCAGCTATTAATTGTTTAATTTTAGCTACAAATTTATCTGTACCTCCGGCACCGTTAGCTTTTTGAATTGTAATTAAACGCTCAAAGAAAAAGCAAATAACAGTAAATAATGTTCCTAATAAAATAGGTACAATAAATCCACCTTTATACATAATGCCAAAGAAGTTTTGAGGATGTCCTTTTTCTGGACCTTCTGCATCAAAATTACCTGGATCTCCTAATACAAATTTGTAAACTGCGATACCTATTACTAAACAGATAACGATTGCAATTGCTGAAACGATTAATGGAAAACCGCCTGATGTTTTTTTGTTACTCATGATTGTTGTTTTTTAGTTAGTTGCTTGTTTTTAGAATGATGCCAAACTTAATAAAAAGGTTTCTAAATAACAATATAGTTATGCTATCTTTTTATTAATGTTTACAATGTTAACCTTTTATTAATGACATATTTTCTGCAAATATTATATTATTTACTGAAAATAAGTTGTTGAAATTGGCAAGTGGCGGAAAATAATTGTTAAGTGGCGACTTTAAATGCAAATACAATTACCAAGCATTATAGCAAAAGGAAAGCAGATACAATATTGCAAGTTGCAAACCACTAAAATTCTTTTAAACTTAAAATTTAAAGATTTCTTTATAAAACAATACGGTCAATTTTAAATTAAAATTTCGTCCAATTCCTTATTTAAAAAGTGATACTCCATAAAGGAATAACTGTCAGAACTTGTAACTTTAATCCATTGTTTGTTTTCAAAATACCATTTCCATTGTTTACTTCTTAAAAAACCACCTTGCTTTAAATAACCTTCAATGTATGGATGCACACAAAGAGTAATATTTTTGGCAGCTTGTTCTTTAACAATGAACCGTAAAGCGTTTTCAATTTGCTCTACAAATAAAATAGTTGGCTGTACTTTTCCTGTACCACCACAGCTTGAGCAAGTTTCTAAAACTTCAACGTTAACTTCTGGACGCAACCTTTGGCGAGTAATTTGAATTAAACCAAATTTACTTGGAGGTAAAATATTGTGCCGGGCTCTATCCGATTTCATTTCTTCTTTTAATTTATCAAAAAGAAGTTTTCTGTTTTCTGGATTATGTAAATCAATAAAATCAATAACAATAATGCCGCCCATATCACGTAAACGCAATTGGCGGGCAACTTCAACAGCTGCTTCTAAATTTACTTCAAGCGCATTTTCTTCTTGTGATTTATCACTTTTAGCTCGGTTTCCGCTATTGACATCAAAAACATGCAGCGCCTCAGTATGCTCAACAACTAAGTAAGCGCCGCTTTTCATAAATACGGTTTTACCAAAAAGCGACTTAATTTGACGATCAATCCCAAAATTATCAAAAATAGGAACCTTGCCGGTATAGTGTTTTAAAATATCTACTTTATCAGGCGAAATGGTTTTAATATAAGATTTTAAATCATCGTATACTTTTTCGCTATTAACATGAATAGCATTAAAAGAAGCGTTTAAAAAATCTCTTAAAATCACGTTTGTTCTATCTGCTTCTCCTAACAAACGAAAAGGCGGTTCAGCAGTTTGTAATGCTTTAAAACACTCATCCCACTTTGCAACTAGATCGGCAACATCTCCTTCAATATCCGAAACAGATTTTCCTTCGGCAACTGTTCTAATAATTACTCCAAAGTTTTTTGGTTTAATACTTTGAATTAAGCCCTTCAATCTGTTTTTTTCTTCGCTACTTCTAATTTTTGAAGAAACAGAAACTTTATCAGAAAAAGGAATTAAAACGATGTACCTGCCGGCAATAGAAATTTCGGTTGTAATTCTTGGGCCTTTTGATGAGATAGGTTCCTTTGCAACTTGCACTAAAACATATTGCCCTGATTTTACAGCTTCATTAATTTTTCCATCTTTTTGGATATCACCTTCATTTTTAAAGTACATTAAATTACTCACATTCTGTTTACCAGAACGCACAGCATCAACGTATTTAAACAACGAATTGGCCTGAGGCCCCAAATCTAAATAATGCAAAAATGCATCTTTCTCGTATCCTACGTCTACAAAAGCAGCGTTAAGTCCGGTCATTACCTTTTTAACTTTGCCTAGGTAGATATCGCCCACCGAAAATTTTATGTTATTTTTTTCTTTATGCAGTTCTATTAAACGTTTATCATTTAATAGTCCTATAACAACTTCGTTAGGCGTAGAATTTATTACTAGTTCTACGTTCACTTTAAATATTTTAAATTATATATAATTCTATTACTGCCTTCACACTAAACTTAATTAGGTTTATGTAAACAATAACATACACAAATAAAGCAAACGGTAAGACTGTTTGTCATTCCGTTTGCGTAATCTTTTTTTGTAAAATCTAATTAGCTAAGCTAATTATTTTTTCTTATGACGGTTTTTTCTCAAACGCTTTTTACGTTTGTGAGTCGCCATCTTATGTCTTTTTCTTTTCTTTCCGCTTGGCATAATTCTTAGGTTTTTAAAAAATTTATATTAGGTTAATTATTTATTTTTTTAGCTGTTCAATATATTTTAGTACTTCTTGTTTTGCCATGGCATCATCTGTTAGGTTGGCATATTTTTCTAACATTTCTATTGTTTTGTTTTTTTGACCTTGCTGCTCATAAGCATCTGCTAAATGCAAATATGCTTCAATGTAAAGTGGATCAATTACCAATACTTTTTCAAAGCGTTTAATTGCTTTATCCCATTGTTGAGATTTGGCTGAAAAAAACGCAAAAGTTAATTGAAGCTTTACATTATTACTATCCGTTTTTTCAACTTCGCGCAATAGACTAATTCCTTTCATCGGGTCATTTCCATCTTCTACAAAACACGCTGCTAATTGAATTTGAGCATCTATATTATTAGCGTCTTTTTCAATTGCTTTTTTAAAGCAACGTATGGCACTTTGATACAATGTAGGGATTTCATTATTATCTTTTGTAAAACGAACAGCGTAATAATAACGTTCGCCAGCTTTATAATATGCTAACGATGTTTGTTTTCTTTTGGCAGTTTGTTCTACAAAATAAGCAGCAAAATCGGGTCTTTTTTGTTTATCCCAAAATTGCACAATAGCAGTAAAAGCAGAATCGATTTTTGAGTTTGAAGCACTTTTTAATAAAGCGTCATACAATTTTTTTTCATCTAGTTTTAACGATTTAGTAGCCATAGTAATGAAAGTTTCAAGGCTTGCTACTTCGGTAGTTTTTGCCTTTTCATCCACTTTGGTTTCTGAATTACCGTTGTGTGTTTTTGGTGCAAGAAATAAAAGAACGAATAAAACAACAGCCGTCAAAACTAAAGCAATCTGTGTTTTACGAGCTAATGTCATTATTCAACTTGTTTATTATCTAATGGTTCTGCTACTTTTACATTACGTTTTACACGCTC
>JBIKOX010000065.1:0-13710 GCA_044357775.1 Bacteroidia bacterium
TTGACCTGTTGTAGCAGTACGCGTATAAACTCTAATAAAATAAGTACTCCCACTTGTTAATCCAGTTAAAGAACTTGAATTAGGATCACTGCATACTAGAGGCGTTCCCGGCGATCCACATGTTCCAGCGTAAACTGAATGATAAAGATCGGTTGTTGAGCCATTAATGTTATTTAAACTCACGCTGTGCGTATTACTTGTTGCAACAAAACTAAACCACACATCATCATCCGCAGATCCTCCGCATGTATTTGTAAATGAAGAGGCTGTAGCATTTAAAACGCTCCCACTTGTTTGAGAAGTGCAAGCCGCGCCGCTATTTGCAAAAACATTATAAGCTCCTGTACAATTGTCGTTTAAGGGCGGTACATTTGCAGAACAACAAACATTAAATGTACCTCCAGCTCCACCACCATTTTCCCAAAACCTTACGTACAAAGTTGCACCGGGAGTTTGTCCGGACACATTTATCAATGGCATACTTCCGTTACCGCTATTATTATCGCAAGCAATTAATGTTAATGCACCACATGGGGAGCCTGAATAAACTGCCATAGCTCCGTCAGTAATATCTCCACTTTGCGAATTTAATGTAAATGAACCAGATGCAGGAACAGTAACTGAAAACCAAACATCTCCACCAGAATATCCTCCGCAACCCGGAGCTGTAATAGTACCGCAGGTTGTTGCTGTAGCAAAAGCATTTGTAAAAGTAAAATAATTACAAGTAGAGTTAGGTATAATTGGAATGGCGCTTGTGGGTTCGTCATTTATTGGAGGCAGGTCTGTGCTTATACAAAGTCCAAAAGTTCCATTATTATTATTTCCGTCTTCCCAAAACCTTATGTACAAAGTTGTACCGGGAGTTTCTCCTGCTATATTCATCAATGGCATATTTCCAGCACCGCTATTATCATCACAATCAATTAATGTTAATACGCCACATGGAGAGCCTGAATAAATTGCCATAGCACCATCAGTCATACCTCCACTTTGTGAATCTATAGTAAATGAACCTGATGCAGGAACGGTAACCGAAAACCAAACATCTCCACCAGAATATCCTCCACAACCTGGCGCTGGAATAGTGCCACAAGTTGATGCTGTAGCAAAAGCATTTGTAAATGTTGTATAATTGCAAGAAGCACTTGGTGTAATTGGGATAGCACCAGAAGGATCATCATTTGATGGCGGACACGATAAAAGGTTGATAATAACATTATCAGACGCTAATGCACATCCTGTTGAATAAGTTAGAACCCATTGCAAGGTAACAGGGGTTCCATTAGTTAAGTCTGTAATTTGAGATGTTGGAGAAGTTGGATTAATAATATTAACAAGACCACAATTTGTAACACAGGTCCAAAGCCCAGAAAAGCCAGGTGCCGAATTCGCAGCTAAAGTTGCAGTTGTTGTGCAAGAAGGAGTTTGATCTATTCCTGCATTTGCCGCAGGAGGAGTAGCATAGGTTATTTGGATTTGCCCATTTCCCCCATTTCCGCCATCTCTGTTATTGTTGCTGCCAGCTCTTCCACCACCACCACCACCACCAGGAGCTGCGCCATTATTTCCATTACCTCCATTTCCGGCTGTATTACCTCCATTACCTCCATTTCCTCCATTAGTGCCAGCTCCACCATTTGTTACAGTACCAGAACCACCATTTGAGGCGCTTCCTGCCCCTTCTCCTCCTCCTCCAGCTGAGTTACCATTAATGCCTGTTCCTCCATTACCTCCTAAAACTATAGTTGACCCATTGCAACCAACTGTTGATGCTGTAGCGCCTGAAGCACTCGTGTTATTTGCTGAAGCTAAAGATCCACCACCACCACCTGTGGCTATGATTGTTGAAAAAATTGTGTTTCCACCTGGATTTCCGTTTCCTCCGCCACCTGTGCCTCCTGAACCTAATGTATAGGATAAAGACGCCCCAGATGTTACTGCAATAACGGATGAGGAAAAAGCACCGCCAGCTCCTCCTCCTCCTCCAGATGGATCACCTGTTGCGGCTCCACCTGCACCACCGCCACCCCAGCATTGCACTGTAATTGAAGTTACACCGCAAGGCACTGTAAAAGTGCCAGCCCCAGCGGTAGTGATAGTTTGCGTCGTTTGACTATATGATTCAACGCAAAATAGGATTAGGGAAATTATATGTATTACTTTTTTCAAAAAAATTAAGGTTATGGTGTTTTTTTTATTGATAGCTAATTATTTTGTCGTTTGAAATATTATATTTGAATAACACATCGGTCATTTCTCGGGGATGGAGCAGTAAATTGTGTTTAATAACTAATCTCATATGCTGTTGATCATAATTGATAGTGATTACTTTTTCATGCCAATTTAATAATTCGGTTTTAAAGTCTGATATCACCTGTGGTGCTATGGATGCTGTATTAATAACTAATGTTTTAAAAGAATTTATTTGATTTTGTTCCAAGGCCTGTTGCTCCAAAATTTTTGGATCAATTTGTGCCAAAACACATTGACTAATTGAGAGCGATAATAATATCAGAATAAACTTAAATAACATAAAAAGTATAATTTCACGAATTTATACAATTATTATGCTACAAATTATAGATTTTGTAGAAATTCCGTAAATTGGAAAAATTAACCTTTTGTATACATAAACAAAGTGAAAAACTAATACTCAAACTGCCCAAATTCCGATTCAATAGTAACTTTTTTACCATCAAGCTTTTCTACACGCCCAATAATTTGAGCATCTACGTTAAATGATTTTGAAATTGCAATCACTTCTTGGGCTAATTCTAAAGGTAAGTATACTTCTAAACGGTGCCCCATATTAAAAACTTTATACATTTCCTTATAATCTGTTTGGCTTTGCTCGTGAATTATTTTGAATAATGGCGGTAATGGAAATAAATTATTTTTAATAATGTGCACACCCTCAACAAAATGCAATACTTTAGTTTGTGCGCCACCACTGCAATGCACAATGCCGCTTATTTTTGTACCTAAGGTTGATAATAATTTTTTAACTATTGGAGCATATGTTCTGGTTGGAGATAAAACTAATTTACCGGCGGTTATTTGTTCTTTAACTTCAGTTCCATTAATGTCAGTATAGCTAACTTCAATTTTATCAGTTAAATTCAATTGGCCGCAGTAGGTTACTTCGTTTGGTAGTGCATTGTCGTAGGATTCAGGATATTTTTCGGCAACCGAATTATTAAATACATCGTGGCGAGCGCTGGTTAAACCATTGCTTCCCATACCGCCATTATATTCAGTTTCGTAGGTGGCTTTACCAGAGGACGATAATCCAACAATTACATCACCTGCTTTTATATTTTGATTTGAAATAACATCAGCTTTTTTCATTCTGCAAACTACCGTGCTATCCACAATTAATGTACGCACTAAATCGCCCACATCCGCGGTTTCGCCGCCTGTTGAACGAATATCAATTCCATTGTCTCTTAAGTTTTGCAAAACTTCCTCGGTTCCATTTATGATTGCCGAAATAACTTCGCCTGTTATTAATCCTTTATTACGACCAATGGTAGACGATAATAAAATATTATTAGTAGCGCCAACACAAATTAAATCATCAATATTCATAATCACGGCATCTTGTGCAATCCCTTTCCATACACTTAAATCGCCTGTTTCTTTCCAATACACATAAGCTAAAGATGATTTTGTGCCAGCTCCATCCGCATGCATAATAATGCAATGTTCATCACTGCCCGTTAAATAATCAGGAACAATTTTACAAAATGCTTGAGGAAATAATCCTTTATCTATATTAGAAATAGCATTATGAACATCTTCTTTAGATGCCGAAACACCACGTAAATTATATTTTAAGTCTGACATGATTTTGAGCTAATAAAAGTTCAAAGATAGAAGAAAATGTCTAAAATAAGACGTGATTTTTTAACCACATAGGAGGAACCTAGAAAAGAAAATAATAATATATCAGTTTTATCGGTTGGTTCTGTTACCCGCTATCCGTAACATTTAGTGTATTTGTTATAGTGAAATACAAGTCGCCCGATAGTCAGGGAGAAATATTAACGAATTTACTTGGATTAAAAACCTTTTCACTCTATTAATCAAACCAATTTTTCTTTACTACTGGTTCTACTTTGTACTCAGTAACCTTTTGTATTTCTTCAGTTGAAAGATAATTATTTAAAAAAATCTTAAAATATATTTCATTATTTTGGAGGGAATATAGATTGAGAAAAGTAATTTGATCTAAATATTCGTTGTCCCATCTCTTATCAGATATCGGTATACCTGCGTTTTGAGCTGCTTGTTTTAAATTATCATATGCTTCGGTCCATAACATATAAGAATCCTGACTACCTTGATTGCTTCCTTCTAATTTAGCCAAAATGTTTTTATAACACATGTTATCCCCAGCACGCCTGTGCAAATTAAGATCTTGTTGCTTATAATATTTTGAAATGATATGATCAGAATAATTAGTCTTTATGAAACCCCAATAATAAAATCCTGAAGGATATTTAGGATGCATGTTGCGATAAGTTACTCGTTTTTCAAAACGTTCAGTTTTGCCAGCTTTATTATACCACTCAAAACCCTCACATTGTAAGTCGTATCCAAATGCAGTATCAATACCATTTGATATTTTAAAATACAGACAATGAACTTTTAAAAGAGAATTTAAAACATACATTATACGACTAATTGATTCACGATCTCTTTAAGTTATTTTTTTTATAGTCAAATCATTTGAACTTTGATTTTCGTTTATAACTTCATTATTCTTTTTATCCTTTTTCTTTTTAGTTGAGTTGTCAGGACTTTCTTTTTTGAGCTCTACTTTTTTGATAATATAACAATTATACGTATTGATATTTAATTGCTTGTAATTTGGTAACTGTTCACTAGGAATACTTAAACCTGATAGTGTGCTTAGAACTAAATCAGAAATATTTTTTATATTATCATTAAATTTTGCGTTAACAAAAATTCCTGCTTTCCATTTATCTTCATCTGATTTTGGTTCTGAAACGTCTAAAGAATAGTCGTAACAAGTTGGAACAATTTCGCATAAAATCTGATATATGTTATTTATAGCTATTGATTCATTTTTTTTGTTCAATTCCATTATTTTTACATTGGCTCCAAATAAAGCTCCTTTAAATTCAGCTTTTAAACCCTTACTTTCAGCAAACTTCGTAAGGTTATTAGGAGAAACATCTGCTTTTAACGAAACCACCCAGGAATTATCTTGCAGCATATTTTCAGAAAGAATGGTATATTCTTTAATATTTCCATTACTTACATTAATTATTTCATCCTTTGTAAGATTATCATTAACAACTGATGTGTTTGATGAAACAAAAGTTCCAAAAGCTTGTTCAATGGCCGTTCTTAAAGCATTGTTTTTTGCCTCTTCTTTTGTTTTACCTTGCCCAATTGAAGTTAACGATACAAGTTTTTCTTCTTGCCCATAAACATTAATTAGAAATACTAATGCACTTAATAATAAGATTATTTTTTTCATGATTTTATTTTGGTTATTTGGTTATTTTTTTATTTCTATTTCCTTGTAAAATATAAACAACATACGTTTGCCTTCTTCTATATCAAAGTTGGTAAGTAGCTCAAGAGAATTTACAAAACCCATAGCATTTTCTTTAATGGTTTCTATGGCTTCAACGGTAGAGTTGTTGTCTTCTTTTGATTTGGTTTCTGTTGTTTTAATTATCATTTCAGAACTTACAGCGGAGCCATTAAAAAATGTATTGGCCTGCGATTGCGCCTTAACTTGAGCCACTCTATTCATTATAGATTGTGATGTGTATTTTGCTTTTTCTAGAGATAGAATTGAAATAAAATATTTGCCATCAACATCATCAATTACCTTTGAAGCTTCAAAGGGACTGGCATTATACATTCTTTTAACAAAATTACTCAGGGCTACCTTATCACCGTTTAGGCTTTGGGCAAAAATAAAATTGCTTATGCAAATGTTTAAAATAAAAAAAAATGTTTTTTTCATAAATTAATTTTTTAGTTGTTTTAATAAAGAGATTAATGCTTTTATCATCTCAATCAATGGTTCCAAAGGGGCAATAACAATTTGAAGACTATCAAGAATATTTAATAAATTCTCTAAATCTTCTATAAAAGCATTAACATGATTATTATTAGTGAAATCAGCAAATCTGCCGATTAATTCATTTAGCTTAAATAATTTCTCCCGAAATAATTGGTTTTTAAGATTTAATGAACTCCCCGTTAAACCAACCGAAGAAAGTCTCGATAAACTAACTCCACTTATATCGTTAAGCACATTGTTTTTTGTTTGCAATACTTCGTTTACTGCATTAACAAATAGGTTTTCATAATTTACCGAAGAAACATCAATAATGTTTATCTTATTAATACAGTCCAAAAAATTATTATTTCGACCTGTTTTGTCTATTAATTTCTCAAACCCATCAAAAGTTTTTTCAACAATTAATGAAAGAATTTTATTGCTTTCAGTATTTGATTCATAATCGTATTTATCTAACATAAATGTTGATTTAAATTGTTATTTGAATTAAATCTCAAATCATTATTTATCACAATTCTTTTGAATTATAGGCTCTACTGTATATTGAGTTATTTTGTTAATATCTTCGGTGCTTAAAGTATTTACAAGAAATATTTTAAAGTATGGTTCATCTTTTTGTAAGGAATACAAATTAATTAAATGTGTGCTCTGGCCTATAGTTTCTGTATAACCCATACTATTTAAGAAAGTCCTATAGCTTCCAAATCCAGATTTAATACCTCTTTCCCTTAATTTGGCAGTATAATTATATCCTAAAAAATCTGATTTAACTGATTTAACACAAAATTGGGTCGTAAATCCAACAGGATCAGTTATTTCTATATAATTAGTTAGTGTTGTTTTTAAATAATTTGTTTGTGCTGTTTTAAAAGTTAAATTTTTAGAGTACTTTATTTGACGATCATCAATGTTACCTTGTTCTTGACACTGAAGGTCAAATCCTTTTTGTGTTTCGATGCCATTATTTATTTTAAAATACAAGGAATGGCTATACAATATTTCTCCAAAAAAGTATTCTAAACTTTCTATGGTTTGCCGGTTTCTGAAATTATATTTCTTAAAAGTAATATCTTCTAACTTACTAGTTAGATTATTTTCGGCTTTTTCCTTTCTGTTTTTATCCTTTTTATTTTTCTCGTCTGTTTTTTTAGGTTTAAAAAACATCACTTGTAGTTCATAAGTTTCAATATTTAACTCCTTGTATTTATTAATTTGGTCATCAGGTATGCTCAATGCTTCCAAATTACTAGATATTAAATCGGTAATTATTTTTATATTGTCATTTAACTTTGCTTTAACAGTAATATCACTTATCCAATTGCCTCCGGGTAACTTTCTAGAATCACCCTCAAATAATTTGATACTTTTAGGTTCGCTTACCTCTAAACTGTAATCATAGGATTTTGGAAGAATATCGCAGGCAACATCGAAGCAATTTTTTATTGTTTTGAGTTCGTTTTGTTTATTTAACTCCATTATTTTGACATTCGCTGCAAAAAGAGCCCCTTTAAAATCAACTTTTATACCTTTACTTTCGCAAAATTTAACAAGATTTTGAGGCGATATATCTGCTTTTACAGAAACTAACCAAGTATTATCTGGTAACGTTTTCTCACTCAAAATATCATATTTGCTTATATTCCCATTGGAAACCGAAACTATTTCATCTTTAATAAGATTATCATTTACAACTGAAGTATTAGATGACACAAACGCACCAAATGCTTGTTCAATGGCGCTACGTAGCGCATTATTTTTTGCCTCTTCAGAGGTTTTCCCCTGACCGTTAGTAGTCAAAGTAACTATTTTATCATTCTGTGCTGATGACAATAGCGTTATAAAAATCGAGAAAGTAACTAGGATTACTTTAATTGAATTAAAATTGTGTTTCATTTTTTTATTATTTATTTATTATTATTAGCTTTTATCTCCAATATATATTGTTGTAAGTGATAGTTTTTGGTTGATTTTTGGCATATTCAGTAGCCACTTGCCGATATGCATTAATTCTTTCGTTTTCTAATTCTTTTTCTCTGGCTGATTGATTTTCACGATACTGATCATCGCGTTTTGATTTTTCATCATTAATGCGCATTTGCTCTTTCTCCTTCGCGACATTATCATCGTATTGTTTCATTTTAAATTCCCATTCTTTTTTCTCATTCTCTTTTAGTTTGCTGTTTATTTCCTGATACAAGGCAGCTACCTGTTGCTGACATCTTGATGCTGGATGGATTGTAGAAAGAATGTTACCTGCTGCACTAGCACCATCTTTGTTTTGCGATGCAATCCATTGGCTTTTTGCTGAACTTAATTTTTCGGAACATTCTGCGTCTATTTTTTGTTGGAAAATGTTTTTAGTTAAACTCATACATTCAAAATAACAGTCCTTACAAACATCGGGTACAAGGCTTAAATTGTATATTGCCTGACTGTATTTACCAACTGAAGACAGTTCAGTTGCTTCTTTTTTTATGAAGTCACATTTTGTAGCATAATAATTTATGATTTCATTTTTACCTTCTTCAATAAATGTTTGCAGGTTTTTATTTTTTGGGTTGATGGATTTTATAGCATCTATAAATGCTTTGTTTTCATTATCACCAGCACCTTGCAAATTCAAAACAGAGCTTGTAAATTTTTTATTGTCAATAGCGTCTCCTATAAAAAGCGTTAATTCAATGTTTAATGCAATTTTTTGCGGTGGCCCGGGCACTATGTCTTTAGTACCAATATTAGAAACTGCTGTTATAATAAACCTTGAGTTTGCATTGCTACCGCCCATACCATAATTAGTTGTTATTTGATTCAACTTTGTTTCTAAAGCTTTTTTAGCCTCAGTTGGCATATCAGATTTATCAGGTAAATAAGTATTTAAAACAATTCTTCCAAAGTCATCTAATAGAACAGGCTTTTGTGCATAACAGCAAAGATTAACCAATAGGTTAAACAGTATAACGGCATATTTTCTATTCATAGTATTATAATTTTTATTTTTCTCCAACTACTAAAATTGCTTCGCCTAAACCACGCTGCATAAGTTTTACCTCATATTTAAATGGGTCCGCTTTTAAATATTTCGCTAAGCCTTTTGCAAATTCTCTAGCATCCATTGGGTTATTATTTTTATCATAAATAGGGATTCGCACTTGTTCAAATACAATAATATTTTCAGTAGCCTCAGTTCTGTTAAAGCGTTTGTTAACTGTATTGTCGTTCATCCATTTATTTATATGATCAGTTAACTCATCTCCATTAATTTCAGTTTCAAAATTATTCTCCCAATTATCCCACCTCTTAACTGATATTATTACCTCTCTGCCATTTTTAAACATGTCATCAAAGTGTTTTTGTAAATCAGCTAAAAAAGGATCAATAACATTTACAACGGATTTTTCTAATTTAACAGGCATAATGTCATCAGAAGATGGAGCGTTAAATGGTTGCGCTGCAATGCTTTTATTTGTATATGAATCAAAGGCTTCAAGTGTAAAAGATACAGATTTATCCTTATTTACTTTCCACCAAAGTTGAATAATAATATCCATTTTAACTCTTTTTCTAAGTTTATCCAATTGACTTTCAGCAATTGTAGAACCACTTGCGTTACTTTTAGTCATATTGTCTTCGGCGCTCTTTGCCTCAATACTCTTTAATTCTTGTTCTGCTACTTTGGGTTCAAACGCTTTTCTAATAAGTAAAGAGTTTAACTTTGTAATAACTTGTCCAAGTTCAGTATCTTCTTGAAAGGCTTGTTTGTAATTGGGTACTTTTTGTTTAGTTCCTTGATTATCAAACTCAGTCATGAAATAACGTTGTTCACACCAATTATCACTTGGTAAAATCATAAGTGTTGGTTTTTTTGCTTGGCTCATTAAATTGTAGGAAGAGCTTAACAAGTATAGACTAGTTAATAGTAATTTTATTTTTTTCATAATTAAAATCCGGAGTTTAATGATTTAATAATTGATTTTTCTTCAAGATATTTTTTAAGTGCGTCTTTAGAAACGCTTATTTGATAAACCTTCCAATTTTTTGCTCCAAGGTTTTCAGGCAATGCAGTTTTGGTTGCAGAACTCCTTGTAAATTGAGCCCATGTACCATTCGCACTAAAAAATTCTTTTTCTATCGCCTCAAATTTTTCAATTTCTTCGGATTTAATAAGAATCGATTCTTGTGATAAACATCCTTTAGTACCTGCAATACCAGCATATAATATAGCATGTATGGCATCCTTTCGGGCTTGTTCAGGTAAATACTTAACTCCTTTTTTAGTGTCCCAAATTTTAATTGTGGCATAGCCATCTGTTTCAACACGAACGCATTGGGTTTGGTAGTTAGCAAGTGCTTTTTGTGCTAATGTAATAGTTTGCATTAAACAAAATAGTAACATTAAAAGTGATAGTTTTTTCATCGTGGGTATCATCAATTACTTTTTAAAAATTTTAATTAAACTATTAGTTATTTATTAACTTATTTAATAGTGCTTTATGGCTGCTGTTAACATGCATTAATCAAAAGTATAATTTTATTATCAAATAGCAAATAAAATAAACAAAATGAAAATCATATTTTTTACAACTTGTATGTGTAAAATCAAAGCATGCATACAGGTAAAAAAATAAAATTACTTCGCAACCTAAAAGGAATAAGTCAGGAACAACTAGCTTCAAAAATTGGCAGAACAAGAGCTCTTATTTCTCATATAGAGCAGAGCGGGCAAGTAAATTATGAAACCTTACTGTTGATTTTAAACTTTTTTAATTTAAAGAAAGATGATTTTGATAATTTTGAACAAAACCAAATTAAATTAACCAAAACTAAAGATACTTCACTTCAGATAGATGAATTACAAAAACTAAAAGAACAAATAAGTAATTGTCAAAAAGAAAACTCCATTTTAAAAGAATTGGTTGATTCACAAAAAGAAATAATAAAGTTATTAAAGGAAAAGAAAAAATAGTTCAGTTACCTAAGTGAATAAAAACAATTTGCTCTATTTACATTGCTCCTTATTGCCTAAAAAACCTCTTTCGCCACACGTTTCGTACTATCTGATGTTCCCATCGTGTAATAGTGTAAGCAAGGTACTTTTGCTTTTTTCAATTCTTTACTTTGTTCAATGCACCATTTAATTCCAATTTCTTTAACGGCTTTATCGTCTTTGCATTTTTCTAATTCCACAAATAAATCTTGTGGTAAATCAATATGAAAAATTTTAGGCAAAGCAATTAATTGCGATCGAGAACTTAATATTTTTAATCCCGGAATAATTGGAACATTAATGTCGTTTTTGCGGCACAAATCTACAAACTCAAAATATTTTTTATTATCAAAAAACATTTGAGTTACAATGTAATCAGCGCCAGCATCTACTTTAGCTTTCAACCATTTCATATCACTATATAAATTTGGTGCTTCAAAATGTTTTTCGGGATAACCAGAAATACCCATACAAAAGTTAGTTGGCGAGGCATCTTTCATTTCATCATCTAAATAAAGTCCACTATTCATGTCTCGCACTTGTTTAACTAAATCAATAGCGTAGTTATGTCCGCCTGGCTCTGGTACAAACTGAGATTCTGTTTTAATACTATCACCTCGTAAAACCAACACATTATCTACACCCAAAAATTGTAAGTCAATTAAAGCATTTTCTGTTTCTTCGCGCGTAAAACCGCCACAAATAATATGCGGAACTGCTTCCACATTATATTTATTCATAATGGCCGCGCAAATACCAACGGTACCTGGGCGTTTGCGAATACTTACTTTTTCTAAGTAACCACCATCACGTTTTTTATAAATGTATTCTTCTCTGTGATAGGTAACATCAACAAAGGCTGGCATAAATTCCATTAAAGGATCGATGCCGTCAAAAATGGACTGAATACTTTTTCCTTTTAAAGGTGGAAGTATTTCAATAGAAAATAAAGTGTCTTTCGCAGATTTAAGATGTTCGGTAATTTTCATGTAATATTTATATAGGCTACAAATGTAAGGATAGTATAACAACTTAAAAAATTCTAATTAATAAAGAATTTAAAATAAATTTTAGGGCCTTTTCAGCTTACAATTTCTAAAACAATTATTTGTAGAGCCGCATAATATTTATAAATTTGGGCAACTTTTTAAAATCCAATTTCAATATAATATTATGAGTAAAATTAAAGTAGCTAACCCGGTAGTAGAATTAGATGGTGATGAAATGACTCGCATCATTTGGAAGTTTATTAAAGATAAATTAATTGTTCCATACTTAGATGTAGATATTAAATACTACGATTTAGGAATGGAGTACCGTGATGAAACAAATGACCAAGTAACTATTGATGCCGCTGAGGCAATCAAAAAATATGGTGTAGGTATTAAATGTGCTACTATTACACCTGACGAGGCTCGTGTTAAAGAGTTTAACTTAAAACAAATGTGGAAGTCGCCTAATGGAACTATCCGTAATATTTTAGATGGCACAGTTTTTCGTGAGCCTATCGTTTGTAAAAATGTACCTCGTTTAGTTACTAACTGGACTGCTCCAATTATTGTTGGTCGTCATGCTTTTGGTGATCAATACAAAGCAACTGATTTCGTAGTACCTGGAAAAGGAAAATTAACTATGAAGTTTGAAGGCGAAGATGGAAAAGTAATTGAACACGAAATTTTTCAATTTAAAGGACCAGGTGTTGCAATGGGAATGTATAATGTTGAAGAGTCTATTCGCGGATTTGCTCATTCTTGTTTTAACGTAGCCTTAAACAAAAAATGGCCTTTATATTTATCGACTAAAAATACCATCTTAAAAAAATACGATGGCCGTTTTAAAGATATTTTCGAAGAAATTTATCAAGCTGACTACAAAGCAAAATACGAAGCTGCAGGTATTGTTTATGAGCACCGTTTAATTGATGACATGGTTGCTTCTGCTTTAAAATGGAATGGTAATTTTGTATGGGCTTGTAAAAATTATGATGGAGATGTTCAATCTGATTCAGTAGCGCAAGGCTTTGGTTCGTTAGGTTTAATGACTTCTGTATTAATTACACCAGATGGCACAATTATGGAAGCAGAAGCAGCACATGGCACTGTAACTCGTCATTTCCGCGATCACCAAAATGGTAAACCAACTTCTACAAATCCAATTGCTAGTATTTTTGCATGGACTCGCGGTTTAGAGTTTCGTGGAAAGTTAGATAATAACCAAGAGTTAATTAATTTTTGCCAAGCGCTAGAGCAAGTTTGCGTTGAGACAGTTGAGTCAGGTAAAATGACTAAAGATTTAGCGGTTTGTACGCACGGAAATAAAGTTAATCACGGCGAACATTATTTATATACTGAGGAATTTTTAGATGCGATTGATCAAAATTTAAAAAAGAAACTAGGGAAATAGTTTAGAAAGTTAGAAAGTTGAAGGTTTAGAAAGTTATATGCTGTTTTAAATCAAGTAACTTTATAACTTTCATAACTGACTAACTTTATAACTAAAAAATGTCCCAAGAATTATTTGATAGAGTAGAGAATGCCTTAAAAACGATTCGCCCTTATTTAGAAGCGGATGGTGGAGATGTTGAATTACTTGAAGTAGTTGATGGACACACAGCAATGCTTGAATTAAAAGGCGCTTGCAGTACCTGCAGTATGAG
>JBIKOX010000244.1:0-3775 GCA_044357775.1 Bacteroidia bacterium
GGAGAATATCCATTCTGAAACGTATTCACTATTAATAGATACTTATATTAAAGATCCTATTGAAAAGGATAAATTATTGCATGCTGTTGAAACAGTTCCATGCGTTGGTAAAAAAGCAGAGTGGGCATTGAAATGGATTAGTAATGGTTCTTTTGCAGAGCGTTTAATTGCGTTTGCAGCAGTTGAAGGTATTTTCTTCTCAGGGTCATTTTGTTCCATATTCTGGTTAAAAAAACGAGGTTTAATGCCGGGCTTAAGTTTTAGTAACGAGTTAATTTCTCGTGATGAAGGTTTACATTGCGATTTTGCATGCCTACTTTATGCAGATCATATCAAAAATAAATTACCGAAAGAGCAAGTAACTAAAATTATTACAGATGCTGTAATTATTGAAAAAGAATTTGTGTCAGATGCTATACCTGTGCGCTTAATTGGAATGAATGCTGATTTAATGTGCCAGTATATTGAATTTTGTGCAGATAGATTATTATTAGCTTTAGGTTGTGATAAATATTATAATGCCGCTAATCCTTTTGATTTTATGGAAATGATCTCGTTGCAAGGCAAAACCAATTTCTTCGAAAAACGTGTTGCTGAGTACCAAAAATCGGGAGTGATGAATAATAAAGAGGAAAATAACGTATTTAACCTAGATGAAGATTTTTAGGTAATAAAACCACCGGCAGTAACCAAAAATTTGTATCTTATTGAAAATCATTAAACAAGACTAAAATCTTGTGATGGAAAACTAACCTCTATAAAATCGTTCATTAATTGTTAAATTTTTCATAGGCTCTCAAAAGCCGCGAAAAGAAAGAAAAAAAATAATTAACCGCTACTTTGTTAATATCAAGTTTTGGTTGAAGTAAAAAAACAGAATTATAGCTCTAACTTTTCATCAAGTTAACTAGACAAAAAAATATTAAATAAACTAATTAAAATTAAAGGCAATGTTTGTAGTAAAAAGAGATGGCACTGAAGAATCTGTGAAATTTGATAAAATCACAGCGCGCGTTCAAAAGCTTAGTTATGGCTTAGATCCAATGTTTGTTGATCCAATTCAAGTCGCAAAAAAAGTAATTGATGGTGTATACGATGGCGTACATACAGTTGATTTAGATAATTTAGCAGCTGAAACTGCGGCATCGCTAACTACAAAGCATCCTGATTATGCTCAATTAGCATCGCGAATTGCTGTAAGTAACTTGCATAAAAACACCATTAAATCGTTTAGTAAAACAATTGAAATATTGTATAATTACGTTGATCCAAAAACAAATCAAAAAGCATCTTTAATTGCCGAAGACGTTTATGAAATTGTGATGAAAAACGCGCAATTATTAGATTCCTCTATTATTTACGATAGAGATTTTGGTTATGACTATTTTGGTTTTAAAACATTGGAGCGTTCTTACTTATTAAGAACTCATGGTAAAGTTACTGAGCGCCCTCAACATATGTTAATGCGTGTATCAATTGGAATACACAAAGAAGATATTACCGCTGCTATTGAAACCTATAATTTAATGAGTGAGCGTTGGTTTACACACGCAACACCCACATTATTTAACGCAGGTACACCAAAACCACAAATGAGTTCTTGCTTTTTATTACAAGCTAAAGAAGATAGCATTGACGGAATTTATGATACATTAAAACAATGTGCGCGTATATCTCAATCGGCTGGAGGTATTGGTTTAGCAATTCATAAAGTGCGTGCAACAGGTTCTTATATTAAGGGAACTAACGGTACGTCAAATGGTATTTTACCAATGTTAAAAGTATTCAACGAAACTGCACGATACGTTGACCAAGGAGGAGGAAAACGTAAAGGTTCTATTGCAATATATTTAGAGCCATGGCATGCAGATATCTATCAGTTTTTAGATATCCGTAAAAACCATGGTAAAGAAGAAATGCGTGCTCGTGATTTATTTACAGCATTATGGATTCCGGATTTATTTATGAAACGCGTAGAAGCTGAAGGAACGTGGAGTTTAATGTGTCCAAACGAATGCCCTGGTTTATATTTATGCCATGGTGCTGAGTTTGAAGCACTATATACTAAATACGAAGCAGAAGGGAAATTCCGTAAACAAATTCCTGCACGCGAATTATGGGCAGCTATCATCGATTCTCAAATTGAAACTGGTAACCCATACATGTTATTTAAAGATGCTTGTAACTTAAAATCTAATCAATCACATTTAGGTACAATTCAATCAAGTAACTTATGTACTGAAATTGTTGAATACACAAGTCCTGATGAAGTAGCCGTTTGTAATTTAGCATCTATTGCATTACCTCGTTTTGTTGACGAAAAAACAGGAACGTTTGATCACCAACGTTTATTTGATGTAACTTATATCATCACAAAAAATTTAAATAAAGTAATTGACCGCAACTACTACCCAATTCCAGAGGCACGCAACTCAAATATGCGTCACCGTCCAATTGGATTAGGTGTGCAAGGTTTAGCAGATGCCTTTATTTTAATGCGTTATCCTTTTGAAAGCGAAGAAGCTAAAAAATTAAACTCGGAGATTTTTGAAACTATTTATTATGCTTCAATGACTGCATCAAAGGATTTAGCAATTAAAGATGGTGCTTACGAATCTTATCCTGGATCTCCATTATCAAAAGGTATTATGCAATTTGATATGTGGGGCGTAACACCAAGTCCGCGTTGGGAATGGAATATCTTAAAAGAAGAAGTTGCAAAATACGGAGTACGTAACTCTTTATTATTAGCACCAATGCCAACGGCTTCTACCTCTCAAATATTAGGTAACAACGAATGTTTTGAGCCATACACTTCAAACATTTATAGCCGTCGTGTATTATCGGGTGAGTTTGCAGTAGTTAACAAACATTTATTGCGCGACTTAGTAAAATTAGGTATGTGGAATGATGCGTTGAAAAACAAAATCATTGGAGCTAATGGTTCAGTGCAAAACATTCCTGAAATTCCTCAAAACATAAAAGATATTTACAAAACGGTTTGGGAAATTAAACAACGTACTATTATTGATATGGCTGCCGACCGTGGTGCTTACATTTGCCAATCTCAATCATTAAACTTGTTTATACAAGACGCTAACTTTGCTAAATTATCTTCAGCACATTTTTATGCTTGGAAAAAAGGATTAAAAACAGGTATGTACTACTTACGTACAAAAGCAGCAGCTGATGCTATTAAGTTTACAGTTGACCAAGCGGCCTTATCTATACCAGTTTTAGGTAACGAAGATGCCTTGTTAGTAGAGCGTGGACAAACACAACTGCTAACTTTTGAAGAACAACAAGCACAATTATCTTGTAGTTTAGATAACCCAGATTCTTGTGAAGCCTGCGGATCATAAAATGAACAAATATAATCCTCAGCATAGTCGAAAGAGACATTAAAAATAATAAAGTTTAACCCTGAAAAAAGGCTTCTCAGAAATTTTAGAGAGGCCTTTTTTTATTTTCCATTGTCAATTTGAATAAAGAATTTGGATAATGAAATATCAAAATATTTACAAATCGCATCAAGTGTACTAACAGTAATATTATTTTTCCCAGTTTCAATACGTGCGATATGAATGTTTGTATCGTTATAAAAATCTTCTTGCGTAACATTATGAAGTAATCGAAGTTCTTTTAATTGAAATGCGATAGATTTAAGAAGCTTTTTATTTTTTATTTGACTCATCTAATAGTCAAATTGACAAATATGTCAGTAAATATATAATGACATATTTGTCATTATTTTGTTTTTTTAATTATATTTGAG
>JBIKOX010000066.1:0-13575 GCA_044357775.1 Bacteroidia bacterium
CTTTTTTGATTTTTTTTCCTAAAAATGAACTTATAAATGCAATTATTGGAACTGTTGCTAAAAATATTGGCCCTAATAGCCAATGTATATTGATGGCATAAATAACCACAAAGGTTATTCCAACTAAAGATTGAAATATCATTGCAATAGAAAATGTGATAAACTTTTCGCAATCAATTTTAACTTTTTGCAACTTCCCTAAAGTTTCGCCGCTTCGCTGGTCTTCAAAATCTTGATAAGGTAATTGTAATACTTTTTGTATGCCATCAGTGTACATTTGAGCACCAACTCTTTGTATGATAATGTTTGTAAAATAATCTTGAAAGTTCTTAGCTATCCTCGACATCATGGCTGCGCCTAACGATAAACCTAACCAACCTATTAACGATTTTGTGAAATTAGCGTAATTATGGTTGAAATTAGCTGCACCAACTCCGCATTCATTCATCAACTTACCAATAATAATTGAGTCGCACAACGAAAAACATTGATTGATAGCCGCTAAAAAAAGCGCTAAAAACAATAATGGTTTATGTGCCTTGACATAATTAAATAAAATCTTCATGAAGTCTTTTTAAAATAGGCGGCAAAATTACAATTTAACTTAGCATTTATTCAATTAATAAGTCATAGTGAATAACTATTTTAGATGATTAAAAATTATCCACAACAACCAGTTATTTTTGTTTTATGAGTTTTGGTATTTGTTCACTAAGTATTATTCCTTGCCGCAAAGAACCTTCAGGCAAAAGCGAAATGGTTACCCAATTGTTATTTGGCGAAACTTATACTATAACGGAGGAAGGCGAAGATTGGATTAATATTATTACAAATTACGACAATTATCCTTGTTGGATAAGTGCTAAGCAGCATACACGCCTTACTGATTTTGATTTTAAATCTTTAAAAAATAATAGGTTAAGTGCTGAGTTAGTGCAGGTTGTTGCTGATACTGCCAATAATTCTATTTTTCCTTTAACCATTGGAGCTAGTTTACCAAACTTAAAAGATGGAAAATGTAAGTTAGGTAACATTGAATATAAGTTTGACGGTCAAACTACCGATGATACTAATAAAAAGTCAGTAAAAGAAATTAAGGATACAGCCTATTTATTTTTAAACGCTCCTTATTTGTGGGGTGGGCGAAGTCCTTTTGGTATCGATTGCTCTGGATTTACTCAATTAGTTTATAAATTAAACGGATATCAATTACCAAGAGACGCTAGTCAGCAAGTTGAAATTGGAACACCTTTAAGTTTTGTTGAAGAAGCAGAATCGGGAGATTTAGCTTTTTTTGATAACGACGAAGGAAATATTGTACATGTGGGAATTGTTTTAGAAAATCAACAAATTATTCATGCAAGTGGGTCTGTCCGTATTGATAAATTTGATCATTATGGTATTTTTCACTCTGATAATAAAAAATATTCTCATATGCTGAGAGTCATTAAAAAGATTATTTAGGTTGATAGAATTTTAGTAATTTTGCGCTTTATAACTTTAATATAATATAAAAAAATATTTACTTAGTACACACTATTAATTACTACAATAATGAAAGATATTTTCGAGAAAATTGAAAAAAATATGGGGCCAATTGGAGAACATTCCAAGGCTTCTCACGGTTATTTTACCTTTCCAAAATTAGAGGGTGATGTTTCGCCTCACATGGGCTTTAGGGGTAAGCAATTATTGAACTGGAGTTTAAATAATTATTTAGGATTAGCAAACCATCCTGAAGTGAGACAAGCAGATATTGATGGTGCAACACAATTTGGATTAGCTTTGCCTATGGGCGCTCGTATGATGAGTGGAAACTCTGATTTACATGAGCAATTAGAGCAAGGTTTATCAAAATTATCAAAAAAAGAAGATACGATTCTTTGTAATTTTGGATATCAGGCAGTAATCTCAGCAATTGATGCCTTAGTGGATAGACATGATGTTATTGTTTATGATGCTGAAAGTCATGCTTGTATTTTAGATGGTGTTCGTTTGCATATGGGCAAGCGCTTTGTATTTAAGCATAATGATGTTGAAGATTGTGAAAAACAATTAGTACGGGCGCAACGCTTAGCCGATCAAACAGGCGGTGGAATTTTAGTAATTACTGAAGGAGTTTTTGGTATGCGTGGCGACCAAGGAAAATTAAAGGAAATAGTAGATTTAAAAAAGAAGTTTACATTTCGTTTATTTGTTGATGATGCCCATGGAGTAGGAACGTTAGGGCCAAATGGTGGTGGTACAGGTGAGCAACAAGGTTGTCAAGATGGGATTGATATTTACTTTGGAACTTTTGCGAAATCTTTTGCATTAATTGGAGGTTACGTCAGTTCAACTAAACAAGTTGTAACCTATTTACGCTATAACATGCGTTCTCAAATATTTGCTAAATCATTGCCGATGCCATTGGTTTACGGATTATTAAAACGTTTAGAATTAATAAACAAACATCCAGAGTACCGTGCTAAATTGTGGGATATTGCTTCAGAATTACAAAAAGGATTAGTTGACGCTGGATTTAATATTGGCGTTACAAATACACCTGTAACTCCAGTATACATGAATGGTTCAATTCCAGAAGCTACAAATATGGTAATTGATTTACGTGAAAATTTTGGTATTTTTTGTTCAATGGTAGTATATCCGGTAATTCCAAAAGGAATGATAATTTTAAGATTAATTCCTACAGCAATGCATACTTCTGAGGATGTAAGATATACAATTGAATGTTTTTCTAAAATTAAAGATAAATTATTTGGTGGTCACTACGTAGCCGATGAGATTAGAGAAGGTTTTTCTCAAGCCTTGTAAATTGATAAAATTTTGTCAGTTCGAGCGTAGTAGAGAACCCTATAAAATTGATACCATACATAAACATACATACACACCATTTATCGAAAGATGATGGTGTGTTTTTGTTTAATAATCGCTTTGGTTTTGATAAAGAACTTTACACGAAGTCTTATTTCTCGATAGGAATTCATCCTTGGGATGCAGATTTAGAGTTTTCAAAAATAGAATTTGAAAATTTTATTTCTCATCAAAATTGCATTGCAATTGGTGAATGTGGTTTAGATAAATTAAAGGGTGTAGATTTAGAGTTTCAAAAAACTATTTTCAAATATCAATTAGAGTTAGCGTTATATCATCAAAAGCCAGTAATCATTCATTGTGTTAAAGCATTTGACGAGATAATTGAAATTTGCGAGCCGTTCCAAAATAAAATTCCGCTAATTATTCATGGATTTAATAAATCTCAACAATTAGCTGAGCAGTTAATCTATAAAGGTTTTTATATATCCTTAGGAGATGCTATTTTCAAGAAAAGCGATTTTAATTTCAATGCTATTTGCTTGGATAATTTATTTTTAGAAACAGATATAGATGATAAATTAACAATTTCAGAAATTTATAAAAGTTGTGCGCTCCGTTTTAATATCTCAGAGAATGATTTAAAAGAAAAAATATATAGTAATTTCACAAACTTATTTAGTAAAAATGGAAGATAAACACTGGATGCAACGAACCCGGCTTTTAGTTGGCGACGATGGTTTGAATGCTTTGCAAAACGCTCATGTTTTAATTGTTGGTTTGGGAGGTGTAGGTTCATATGCTGCAGAGGCTTTATGCAGAGCAGGAATTGGAGAGTTAACAATTGTTGATGGTGATGTGGTAGATCCTACAAACAGAAACCGTCAATTACAAGCTTTAGCTACCACGCATGGCATGGGAAAAGCAAAGTTAATGCAAGAACGTATGTTGCAAATTAATCCGCATGTGAAATTAAACGTTATTGCAGAGTTTCAAGATCCTGAAAAAATGATTTTACTTTTACAGCAAAAGTTTGACTATGTAATTGATGCCATTGACAGCATTACTCCAAAAGTTCATTTAATAAAAACAGCTAAAGAGCAAGGGCATCGTATTGTTTCTTGCATGGGAGCCGGTGGAAAAATGGATCCAACCCAGCTAAAGGTGCTAGATGTGTCAAAAACGGTTCATTGTCCGATGGCCTATTATTTAAGAAAGCGCTTAAAGGAAGTTGGTATTAAAAATGGTATAAAAGCAGTTTTTTCTACTGAATTGCCTGATAAAAAATCAATTATGAAAACTGATGGAACAAATTTTAAAAAATCAGCGTATGGAACAATTTCATATATTCCGGCGGTTTTTGGAATGACTTGCGCATCCGTTGTTGTAAGAGATTTAATTAATTGGCAGGAAATAAAATAAATTAATCATTATAAATTATACTTATCTTCTTACACATTTAACAATTCAACTTTCGTCAATTTTGTCAATATTATTTTTGGATTAATTAAATTATTAGTTATGTTTGTGTTAAGAATAAATCCCCATTTATTTACTTTATAAAAAATATAGAAAAATGAAAAAAATCTTACTTAGTGCTACAGCTTTCTTATCAATAGTAGCTTCTATCAATGCCCAAACCATACAACCTTGTAACACTTACGGAGTTCGTGAAACTCTTATAAAAACATTACCTGGTTATGCTGCAAAATTAAATGCTGCTGAAGCTGCCGCAGCCGCTGAATACCATGCATTTTTGCAAAACTCAAGTGCAGGTGCTAGAACGTCCTCACTAGATCCAAATTATACTTTTACCGTTCCTGTTGTATTTCATGTTTTACATTTAGGTGAAACTCCTGGTTCAGGTTCTAACATTAACGATCAAATTTGTATTGATGCGCTAGCACAAGTAAACAGAGATTTTTCAAAGCAAGGTAGTGATACTAGTTCAATTGACGCACTATTTCAGCCATTATACAAAAATGCACGTATGCATTTTAAACTGGCTCAAAAAGACCCAAATGGTAATTGTACAAATGGTATCGTTCATCATTATGATCCTAAAAGTAATTGGGATCAGTCTGATATTTTTAGCTACCAATATAGCACCTATGCTACAGGAAATTGGAGTCCTGCTAAATATTTAAATATTTACGTAGTTAAAAATATTATTGGTTCTTCAATTGGAATTATTGTAGGTTACACTTATTTGCCAGGAACATCTCCAGTGGATGCAGCTGATGCCATTGTTTATCGTAACGATTTTTTAAGTGGTTCGGATGCTCGCTCATTAAGTCATGAAATAGGCCATTGGTTTGGTTTAAGTCATACTTTTGGTTCTACAAATGAACCTGGTTTAGAATGTAGTAATGATGATATTGCTGATACTCCAAAAACAACTGGTTTTTTCAGCACTTGTCCTAAAGCTGGAAATTATGCAGGAACTCCAACCGTAACTGCTCCCGCTGATAGCTCAGATATTATTAGAGTTAAATTTGGTTCAGTAACGAGCATGACTGCAGCTATGACTAGCACGACGGCATTAAATTCGTTGGCAGGTTCTATTATTAAGCCTATCATTTCTTTAACAGGAACGTTAACTACAAATGCAACTGAGACAGTTGCTTTAGTAGGTTCCGGAGTAGCTGGTGGTTATTCTGATTTCTCAGCTGTTTATGGAAATGATTTTAATGCAGGAACAACTAATATTGTTACTATTAGTAGTTTAGCTTCTTACTCTGTTGCTAATTATGTTGCTGTTTATTGTGATTATAATAGAGATGGAGATTTTTTAGATGCAAATGAGTCAATTTTTAATTCAGGGGCTGGTTTTTTTGGTCCTCAAACATTTTCAGTAAGTACAGCTATTCCTGCTGGACTTAAAGGACCTTCAAGAATGCGTGTAATTACTAGTGATGCTCCAATTACTAGTGCGTTGTTTACACCTGCTAGTGGCGAAGTTGAAGATTATACTTTAAATATTGGTTTACCTTCTTGCGATAATGTTAGACCAAATATTGAAAATATTATGGATTACTCTTCTTGTCCAAAAATGTTTACACAAGGCCAAGTAGCTAAGATGAGACAATCTGCGAGTTCAATAATTAGTAATAGAAGTTTGTTAGTGAGCGATGAGAATTTATATAACGTTGGTTTTTTTAACACGTTAACATTAACAACATTTACAGTTGCTCCTGTTCCACCTTCAACAGTTATTGCTACTTACACTGCATATGTGGCATCAAATGCAACAAGCGCAACTCCTTGTGGTCCAGTTGCAGATTTTGCTTCTAATAAATCAACTACTTGTGCTGGTCAGTCTATAATATTCAATAGTACAGCTTATAATTCAACTCCAACTTCTTATTCTTGGGTTTTTGAAGGAGGTTCTCCTGCTACCTCAACATTGGCAACGCAATCAGTAAATTATGCTGTTCCAGGCACATATTCTGTATCATTAACAGTATCAAATGGTAATGGTTCATCTACAAAAACTGTAAATTCTTTTGTTACTGCTGGTTGGAATGCTGGATTAACTAGTTTACCTTATAGCGAAAATTTTGAATCAGGACAGTGGTGGCCTGCAGGATGGGTTAACATTAACGAAGATATTAATACACATAGTTGGCAAATGTCAAATTATGGAGCTGGTACTTTAAGTAATTCATATCATTCTTTGGTTCTTCCTAATGCAAATTATGTTAGCAATTTCTTCCCTGGATTTGCTGGAAATGTAGACATCATGGAAACTCCTAATTTTGATTTTACAAATACTACAAATATTTCATTATCATTTGATTATTCGTTTGCTAGAAAAACTGGAGTTACCACTGATGAATTTAAATTACAATATAGCACTGATTGTGGTGGTAGTTGGTCAAATGTTTTAGGTTCTCCTACTGCTAGTGTTATGGCTGCTAGTGGAGGCAATGTAAATGCACCTTACATACCTTTAAGTTCTTTAACAACAGCTACAAATCCAAATCCAAAATGGGTTACCAAAACAATAATACCTTCATTATTAACTTCATTAAATAATAAAAGAGATGTTAAATTTAGATTTTATTTTATGAATGATACTGAATTTGGAGAATCTCAAAATTTATATATTGATAATATCAACATTAGCGGAACAGTTGGTATTAATGAATTTGAAAACTCATTAGGATTATCAATATATCCTAATCCTACAAGTTCATCTGCTGTAATTGAATTAACTTCTCCAAAAGATTCTAAAATTGATATTTTGGTTTATGACGTTACGGGTAGAATTGTAGAACAAAATTCTGTTAATGCACTAGCTGGTGTTAACTCAAAATATGCAGTTAATTCATCAAGTAAATTAAATTCTGGTATTTATTTTGTTACACTTGTTATTAACAACAATAAAATAACTAAAAAATTAATTATTGATTAGAAATAAGTATTTGATAAAAAGCGTCCTTCTGCAAAGAAGGGCGTTTTTTTTTGCTCATTATCTAATTTGCTCAGTAATAACTATTCACATATTCAGCAAAAAAATAATTATCTTTGCGCCTCTATAATAAATAAATATAGTATTTCGTTAATTTTTAATATTCTATAACTATGAAATTTTTACGCTTTTATATTCTTTACAGGTTACAAATTATTGTTGTTTTAATTGCATTGGGAGTTTTATCGCATATTTATCTTGATTTAGTAACTGCATGGCTATGTTATTCATTTGCAATTATATCATTAGTTTTATATTTTATGATGGGAACCATGAGAATTGTGCAAGAAGCCGTTACAGACGGTGATGTTGAAAAGGCACAACTTTATTTAAATAAAATAAGATTTCCAAGATTATTATTTAAACCTATTCGTTCAGGTTATTATATGTTGCAAAGCAATTTATCAATGGCAACTAATGATTTAGATAAGGCAGAAGCAAATATTAGAAAAAGCTTAAAAATAAAATCCAAAATTACTGGTGATATGGAAGGTTCTAATTTAATGCAATTAGGATTTATTGAACTTAAAAAAGGAAACACTAAACAAGCTCGTTTACATTTGTTAGGGGCTGTTAAAGCAGGAATTCCAGATAAAGAAAGTTTGGCAGCAGCATACTTACAATTATGCTCTATCGAAGGTCAAAGAATGCAATATAAAATGTCGAAGCAATATTTTAAAAAAGCAAAAGATTTAAAACCTAAAAACGAAGAAATTATTTCTCAACTTAAAAGTTTAGAGAAGCAGGTAAACAGAATGCCAGGTTAAATGAAATTTTAATCTCTAAATTTCTTTAGGGTAGCACATAAAATATTTAGTAACTTTTTTACTTAACATTTTAATGTTTAGTTGATCAGAAGCTTTTGCTACGTCAATTAATTCTCCATTTTTCTGTAAAATATGTATCTGAAAATGAGATGAATTGTAGGCACTATTATTTACACTTTCAGAAAACACAAAATAACTAGCTTCTTTTTTAGTAAGCTTATATTTTTTCATTACTTTTTCAAGCATTTGATTTTGATACGCTGGAGTAAAGTTTTTATTTTGAAGTTCAATTTTATATAAATTTCTATCTAGTAGGTTTTTACAAAGTGCTGATAAAACAAAATCTTTATGGTTTGCCCAAACCTTTACTGAAGCCATAATATCGTAATCATCCAATAATACAAATTGCTGAAGCAACTCAGGATTTTTTATAAATTCCTTTTTACTAAAATTATTTCTTAAAAATAAAGATAGAGCAGGGGTAGCAAATAAATCTTCGCCGTTTAAAGATAATTCTTTGGCACGTTTTAAAATATTAACTAATAATTTTTCGGCACTCAAAACAGTTTTATGCAAGTAAACTTGCCAGTACATTAAACGACGAGAAATTAAAAAATTCTCAACACTGTAAATTCCTTTTGCTTCAACTACTAATTCTCCGTTTTGTACATGAAGCATTTTTATAATTCTATCACTGCTAACAACTCCCTCGGTAACTCCGGTAAAAAAACTATCTCTGTTTAAATAATCCAATCTATCCATATCTAATTGACTAGATACTAATTGATAAAGAAATTTTTTAGGATGTTCATTTTTAAATATTTTAATAGCTAAAGTTAATTTCCCACTAAAAACTTTATTTAATTCATCCATTAACATGGTTGAAATATCTTCGTGATGGATTCCCTTTACAATAGTATGTTCTAATGCATGAGAAAAAGGACCATGTCCAATATCATGCAATAATATAGCAACAATAGCAGCTCTGGTTTCATCGTCGGTAATTTTAATACCTTTTAATTTTAAAACTTGTAACGCTTCCGTCATTAAATACATAGCGCCAATAGCATGATGAAAACGAGTATGCAATGCACCTGGATAAACTAAATTAGTTAAACCCAATTGTTTAATCCTACGTAAACGCTGAAAAATGGGTTGATTAATTAAATCATATACCAAATCGTCGGGCAATGTTACAAAGCCGTAAATAGGGTCGTTTATTATTTTTCGTTTATTAGCAATCATAGGTTTATTGAAAGAATAGCAAATTTACTATTTTTAGGCTAATTAAAATTATGAATTTGCTTCGATTTGCATTAGGGATAGAATGAAAAGCCCGCAACCTTGAGGCACGAGAGGTGAGGACTTGAAATGATAGCCCGACTCTGCAACTTTTTGCAGAGAAATGCCCAAAAATAGTAAATGAAATATCAGTAAAATGATTATTTTTGCCTCACATTTTTAAATATTTACTATGCCGAAAATATCAGATAAGGCTGTTGAAATGCCTTCTTCACCTATCCGTAAATTAGTGCCATTTGCAGAAGCCGCTAAAACACGTGGCACTAAAATTTATCATTTAAATATTGGGCAACCTGATATTGAAACACCCGCTTCATTTTTAAATGCAGTTAAAACAGCTGATTTTAAAGTTTTAGAATATAGTCATAGTGCTGGTAATGAAAGTTACCGTAAAAAATTGTGTAATTATTATAAATCATATAATATTAATATTGATTCTAATGAAGTCATAATTACTTGTGGAGGTTCAGAGGCTATTGAAATTACAATGAAAACTTGCTTTAATGAGGGAGATGAAGTAATTATTCCTGAGCCATTTTATGCAAATTATAATGGGTTTTCTAAAGCTGCCGGTGTAAAAGTAATCCCCGTTAGAAGTTATATTGAAACTGGTTTTGCATTACCCTCAATCAGTGATTTTGAAAAAGTAATTACCCCTAAAACAAAAGGTATCATGATTTGTAACCCCGGAAATCCAACGGGTTATTTATATACTAGAGAAGAATTATTGGCATTACGTGACTTAGTAAAAAAATACGATTTGTTTTTATTAAGTGATGAAGTGTATCGTGAATTTTGTTATGATGGAAAAGAATACATTTCAGTAATGCATTTAGAAGGAATTGAAAATAATGTTGTTTTATTAGATTCTATTTCCAAACGCTACAGTGCTTGCGGCGCTCGAATTGGAGCTATGATTAGTAAAAATAAAGAGGTAATGGCGGCTGCCATGAAATTTGCACAAGCTCGTCTATCACCACCAAGTTACGGACAAATAGGCGCAGAGGCAGCTTTGGATACGCCTAAGGAATATTTTGAAGGTGTGAAAACTGAATATATTGCACGCAGAGATTTTGTGATTGAAGAATTAAATAAAATAGACGGAGTATTTTGTCCTAAACCTAGCGGTGCGTTTTATTGCATTGCGCGTTTACCAATTGATAATTCAGATAAATTTTGCCAATGGTTATTAGAAGAATTTAATTTTAATGGACAAACAGTTATGATGGCTCCGGCTTCTGGATTTTATTCAACCCCAGGTGCAGGCGCTAATGAAGTGCGCTTAGCTTATGTATTGAATAAGGAAGATTTAAAAAATGCCATTATTTGTTTAAAAGAAGCATTGAAAGTTTATCCTGGCAAAACAAATTAAATTAGCGATTAAATTAATTTAGCCAGCCAACATATTAAGTTTTGACTGCTTTTTTTTAATAGTAGTTTAATGACAGCATGACTGCAAATGCAAGTAATTGTCAGCATTTGATATGATGGTATGTTTTTGGATTACCTATTATAAATGAGAAAATTTCCATTATCAGAACTGTTATCAGTAATAACATTTCCCTTATTATTTTTATTAATATGTTGGATTGTTTTTTTATCTGATACTTATCTTCATTTAAATTTATATCAGTTTGGTGTAAATCCAAGAACACTTTCCGGATTAAAAGGAATTGCTTTTGCTCCTTTTATTCATGGCGATTTTGGACATATTATCAATAATAGTTTACCCATTTTTATTTTAAGTTCCATGATCTTTTATTTTTATAAATCAATTTCTTGGTCAGCTATTTTTTGGATTTATATTATAAGTGGCATTTGGTTGTGGATTGGCGGAAGAAACAATGATGTTATACCAAATTACCATTTTGGAGCTAGTACCTTAATCTATGGTTTTTCAACTTTTTTATTTTTTAGTGGTGTTTTTCGTAAACATAAACAATTAATGATGGTATCTGCTTTCGTAGTTTTTATGTATGGAAGTATAACTTATGGCATTTTTCCTTTTGATAGAAAAATATCCTGGGAAGGTCATTTATTTGGCGCATTGTCTGGCGTTTTAGTTGCCTTTAGTTTTAGAAAAGATGGCCCACAACCCATTTTATATGACTGGCCTGAAGAAGAAATTGATTTAGAAGCCATTGCAAATCAACAATTATTGGAGGAACAAAATGCTGATGAATTAATAAGAGCTATGCAAAATAATAAACCATCTTTAGATCCCTTTCAAATTGTTTACCATTATAAGAAAAATGATGAAACCGATTCAACCAAATTAAAAGACTAATAGCCTGATTGTATTTTTTTAACAGCATTTTTTTTGTATATTTGCCCGAATTTTAAAATCGAAAATTCATTCTTATGGCATCAACGCTTTTAGCAAATAAATTTGCTCCCGAAGGTTTAACGTATGATGATGTTTTATTAGTTCCTGATTACTCTGAAGTATTGCCTCGTGAGGTAATTATTTCTAGTTATTTTACTAAAAACATTAAAATAAACTCACCAATTGTATCTGCAGCTATGGACACTGTTACAGAATATCAAATGGCTATAACAATTGCCCAGGAAGGTGGCATTGGCGTTTTACACAAAAATATGACCATTGCAGAACAAGCCATGCATGTTAGAAAAGTAAAACGTAGCGAAAGCGGAATGATTGTAGATCCATTAACTATTTTACAAACTGCTACAATCAGCGATGCTTTGCTAATAATGACCGAAAACAAAATTGGTGGTGTTCCAGTTGTTGATGCGGATAAAAAGTTTGTTGGAATTGTTACTAATCGCGATTTACGTTTTGAAAAAAACTTGAAGCGTTTGGTAAAAGAAGTCATGACTCCTGCAAGTAAAGCGGTTACAGCTGTTCAGGGGGTTACCTTAAAGCAGGCCGAAGTTATTTTACAAGATCATAAAATTGAAAAATTACCGATTTTAGATAAAAACAAACGTTTAATTGGTTTAATTACTTATAAAGATATAATCAAAATTAAAGTTCGTCCTAACGCTGCTAAAGACGACAGAGGGAGATTAAGAGTTGCTGCTGCAGTTGGAGTTACTTCTGACACAATGGATCGAGTAGATGCATTAGTTGAAGCTGGTGTAGATGCAATTATCATTGATACAGCTCATGGCCATTCAAAAGGAGTGATTTTAAAATTGAAAGAAGTAAAAAAGAAATATAAAAACTTACAGGTTGTTGTTGGTAATATTGCTACAGGAGCTGCAGCTTTAGCTTTAATGAAGGCTGGTGCTGATGGAGTAAAAGTTGGTATTGGCCCTGGTTCAATTTGTACAACTCGGATAATTGCTGGTGTTGGTGTTCCTCAGTTAACAGCTATACTTGATGTGGCTTCAGCATTAAAAGGTAGATTGCCAATTATTGCTGATGGCGGAATTCGTTATACTGGAGATATTGTTAAAGCTATTGCTGCCGGCGCAAACACAGTAATGATGGGAGGCATGTTTGCAGGGGTTGAAGAGAGCCCAGGTGAAACTATTATTTTTGAAGGTCGTCAGTTTAAAGCATACCGCGGTATGGGTTCGTTAGAAGCAATGCAAAAAGGCTCAAAGGATAGATACTTTCAGGATGCTGAAGACGATATTAAAAAATTAGTGCCTGAAGGAATTAGTGGACGTGTTCCTTACAAAGGCCATTTAGCAGACGTGATGTATCAATTAATTGGAGGACTAAGAGCTGGAATGGGATATTGCGGAGCAAAAGATATTAAAGCTTTACAAGCCGCCAAATTTACTCGCATAACTGCTGCAGGCGTAAAAGAAAGTCATCCGCATGATGTTGTTATTACCAGAGAAGCACCTAATTATACAAGATAAATATTAATTTTGAGTTTTAAGTGTTTAGTTTTTAATAGCTAATTATTAAAAACTAAACACTTAAAATTAATAACTAAATAAAAAGAAATGGTATTACCAATAGTTGTTTATGGCGACCCGGTGTTAAGGAAAGTATGCGTTGATATTGAAAAAACGCATGAAAATTTAGCGCAGATAATTAAAGATATGTACGAAACAATGTATCAAGCTAACGGAGTTGGCTTAGCTGCACCTCAGGTTAACAAAGCTATACGTTTATTTATTGTTGATGCCTCCCCATTTGCAGAAGTTGATGAAGATGAAGAACCTGAATTTACGGCTGAAGAAATGATGCAAATGAAAGATTTTAAAAAGACATTTATTAACGCTAGAATAGTTGAG
>JBIKOX010000245.1:0-3746 GCA_044357775.1 Bacteroidia bacterium
TGATAGAAATCTAGTAATACAAATAGCTTTAACCTCATTTTTTCCAAACTCAAAAAACGAAGTTTATCATGATATTTTAGCTTCAGCAAGAGCTACCTGTGGTAATAATCCAGGAATAGCTTGTATTTTAGGAACTGGGTCCAATTCGTGCGCTTATGATGGCATAGATATTACAGATAACCTTCCTTCCTTAGGTTTTATGCTAGGTGATGAAGGAAGTGGAAGTAGTTTTGGTAAATTACTTATTAAAAAAATATTTTATAGAGAATTATCGGAAGATTTATTAGAATTATTCAATTCAAAATATACGTTATCAAAAGAAGATATTTTAGATTCATTGTATAACAAACCACATGTGAATGTGTTTTTATCAAAGTTTTCTGAGTTTTATTCAGAAAACCAGAATCATCCTCAAATCAAAAAAATGGTCAAGACAGTTTTTACAGAATTTTTTGATTGCCATATTGTTAAATATAAAAATCACGATACCTACCCTATACATTTTGTAGGATCTATTGGGTTTGTTTTTAGACCAATATTAGAAGAAGTAGCAAAAGATTTTAAGGTGAATTTAGGCGTGACAATAAAAAATCCAATTGATTTATTGGTTAATTTTCATATAAACACTTTTACAGAAAATTTAGTTTAAGGTGGTAAACATTTTGCGTTATAAAAATCATAAAATACTTAGTGTATAATTTACAATAATTAAAAAGAAAGATGAAAGATAAAATTAAAAAAATAGCTCTACTAACATCTGGAGGAGATGCTCCAGGCATGAATGCCTGCATAAGAGCTGTTGTTAGAGCAGGAATATATTACAATTTAGAAGTATTTGGTATTAAAAGAGGTTATCAAGGTTTAATTGAAAATGATATTCAATTAATGTCATCTAGATCTGTCAGTAATATTATTCAAAGAGGTGGAACTATATTAAAATCAGCAAGAAGTAAAGATTTTATGCTAGAAAGTGGAATGAATGCTGCTTACCAAAATTTGAAAAAAAACAACATAGATTCGCTTATAGTGATTGGCGGCGATGGTACATTTACCGGAGCCAACCTCTTTTCAAACAAATTCGATATTCCTATCATAGGAATTCCTGGAACTATTGATAACGATTTAAACGGCACTGATGCCACCATCGGATTTGATACTGCTGCAAATACTGCATTGGATGCTATAGATAAAATTAGAGACACTGCAAATTCTCATAATCGATTATTTTTTATAGAAGTTATGGGAAGGGATTCGGGCTACATAGCAGTTAAAACAGGAATTAGTGGTGGTGCAGAAGCTATTTTAATTCCTGAAAAGAAAACAACCATCAACGAGTTAATTGCAATACTAGATAGAGGTTCTAAACAAAAAAAATCATCAAGTTTAGTAGTTATAGCTGAGGGAGGAGAAAGTGGCGGTGTAATTGAATTAGCAAAGAAGGTAGAAGAGAAATTCAGCTATTACGATACAAGAGTTACAATTTTGGGTCATCTTCAAAGAGGAGGAACCCCAACATGCACTGATCGAGTATTAGCTAGTTTGCTTGGTGTGAGAGCTGTTGAAGGTTTAATAGAAGGGAAAACGAATATGATGGTGGGCACAATTAATAAAAAAGTTGTTTTTACTCCTTTCGAAAATGCACTTAAAAAGAAAAAAACAATAGACCGAGAGTTACTTAGAATATCAAAAATTTTATCAAACAATTAAAATAATCTAAACCTATAATAAAATGGATAAATTAAATGAAACTCAGAATACAGGAATAGACTTTAGTAATTTATTTCCGACTGAAAGTGAAATTCCAAATGAGTATAACTTTACAGAAACAATTGAACAAAAAGAATACTTGATTAACGGGAAAATCGAATCGTGGGATACGTCTTTCCAAGATGTTTACTCACCCGTTTGCATAAAATCAAATGAAGGAATAAAACCAAAACGTTTAGGGAAATATCCTTTGCTTACCGAAAAAGAATCGCTAGAAGCATTAGATGCAGCTGTAAAATGCTACGACCACGGAAGAGGTATTTGGCCAACAATGACAGTAAAAGACAGAATTACTTGCATGGAACTTTTTGTTTCTAGAATAAAGGTGAAAAGAGATGAAGTTGTAAAAATATTAATGTGGGAAATAGGCAAAAATTTAGAAGATTCAGAAAAAGAATTTGATAGAACTATTGAATATATAAATGATACAATTGAAGAAGTAAAAAAATTAGACAGAGAATCATCTCGCTTTCAAATTCATCAAGGAATAATAGCTCAAATTAGAAGAGGTCCATTAGGCGTTGTGCTTTGCATGGGACCATTTAATTATCCTTTAAATGAAACGTTTTGCACGCTAATACCAGCGCTAATAATGGGAAACACGGTTATCATCAAACCACCAAAAAAGGGTGTTTTATTATACCGCCCTTTACTAGCGGCTTTTAGAGATTGCTTTCCTAATGGAGTTGTAAATGTAGTTTACGGAGAAGGCGCCATTACATCAGGAACACTAATGAAATCAGGAAAAATTGATGTGCTTGCGTTTATTGGATCTAGTGCAGTAGCTAACGAATTAAAAAAATTACATCCCTACCCTCACAGACTTCGTTCCGTATTAGGATTAGAATCTAAAAACCCTGCAATTATATTGCCTGATGCGGATTTAGAACTTACAGTAAAAGAATGTCTATTAGGTTCATTATCATTTAACGGACAAAGATGCACGGCGATAAAAATGATTTTTATTCATTCGAAAATAAAGGATGAATTTATAAAATTATTTTCTGCAGCAGTAGATCAAATTAAATATGGAATGCCTTGGGAAAAAGGAATATTAAATACTCCGCTTCCTGATACTTTGAAAGTGCAATACATGGAAGATTTAGTGAATGATGCAATAGCTAAAGGAGCAAAAGTAATTAATAAAAACGGGGCTCATTTGCAATCCACATTTTTCTTTCCAACGATTGTTTTCCCAGTAAACGATAGTATGCGCATTTATCATGAGGAACAATTTGGACCTGTTATTCCCATTTTAGAATATGATACTATTGAAACACCTATAAATTATATGGTAAATTCTCCTTACGGTCAGCAAGCAAGCATTTTTGGAACAAATTCTCAAACAATAGCAAAATTAATAGATCCACTGATAAACCAAGTATGCAGAATAAATATAAACAGCCAATGTCAAAGAAGTCCAGATAATTATCCGTTTTGTGGACGGAAAAATTCGGCAGAAGGCACCTTATCAGTTTTTGATGCATTGAGAGTGTTCTCGATTAGAACTTTGGTAGCCGCTAAAAAAAATGAACTAAACGAGAAAATTCTTTCAAGCATTATTCACGACAGACAATCAAATTTTTTAAGAACAGATTATATTTTTTAACAAGAATTAAAAAAAGCCATAAAATAAAAAACCATGAAATCATTAATCCAAAATTTTTCAAATCAATTATCAGAAGCTATAATTATTGGAGAGTCTGCAAAACTTACCCAATCAGTTCACAAAACATCAAACATTTTAATATGTGGAATGGGCGGTTCTGGAATTAGTGGAAATATTTTAAATGAGTTAGTAAATAACAAAGTAGATGTTCCAATCAATATTTGCAAAGGATATTTTACGCCAAATTACGTTAACGAAAATACTTTGGTAATCATTTCATCCTACTCAGGAAATACGGAAGAAACAATAAACTGCATTAATATGGTAATTCAAAAAAAAGCCAAGGTAGTTTGTATTACATCAGGAGGTC
>JBIKOX010000246.1:0-3730 GCA_044357775.1 Bacteroidia bacterium
TTAAAAATAAGGTTATTACAATTCCTAAAACGTCCATTAAATCAAATGCCATTAATTTAGAATGGTGGGGTAAACATACCTTTGATAATCAAATTGATTATCATATTCAATTATTGTTAAGCGAGCTTTTAGCCAAAAAACCACGAGCAAACAAAAATTTTGATGAAGAATTATCCCTAGTTGAAAGTGATGCAGAGAACCGACGTTCTGTTTTTATTTTAATGACTGGACCAATTGATAACCCGGTAATTAAGTACGATAGAAAAGGCGCTAAAGAGAAAATTAAAGAGGATATTAGACAAGAGAAACAAAACTTAAAACAATTATTAAAAGAAGAGTTTGGGTTCTTTAAAAAAGACAGCATTAAAATTAAAGAAACTGAAAAATCAAATCAAAAATTTCAATTACAGGTTGGCGATGAAAAGCCAAAAGCTAATAAACCGCTTCAACCAAAAAAGAAAGAAGAAAACGAGGAAGATTTTTAATTTTTGTTTTTTTATTTGGGCGTATCCGCCATCTGGCGGACCAGGCTGCCCGCTTCAATCTTTTACTCCACTGCGTTACGCAAAAGGATTTATGCTCGCATCCTTCACGCAAGTTAAAAGTGAATTCATAAAACCTCTACATAATTGTTTAAGCGGAACGCTGACTTCGAAGACAGCTACTATTTTAAAAGATCATTTTTAATCTTATTAATTTGCGTTTTCTGCGTTCTATTTTTTTTGAATGTATTACAGTTACCTAACATATAATGTTATATGGCATTCGTTATTAAATGGTTTGTCATTTTTAGATGAAGCTTCTTGATTTAATTTGCAGTGCAATTCATTTATTATTTTTAAGTCATAATAATTATTGCAATTATTAATTGGTGCTAATATTAATTTGAAAAGACAAATGAACCTAGACGAAAAAATTACCCATGAAATTATTGAGCTAACTCAACAATTGGAATTCGAATATCCTGCGCTTTACAAAAATTTAGAAGAAACGCCTATAAAAAATTTTGGTTCAGATGAAGTGAAAATTAATGCCAGTAATTTAAAAGAATATTTAGAAACTCTAAAATTGCAAATTCAACATCACAAAGCGACTCATAAAATAATGGAGGATATTAAAAAAAAGCCTATTGATAAAGAAAAATAATTGTCTTTCGTGTAGCGACCGCTTTTGTAAATGCTTTGATGGCTGACAAACTCTTTACTTAGCCTTTTTTAGTTTGGCTTTTCACTAGGTTCCCAATTTCATTTATAAATTGCTTTACCCATTTGTCAATTAGTTCGTCTGTTGTCAAAAAATCTCTGCCTGTCTTGTGCTCAGACCATCCATTATTTCCCATCAAATCTCTGTCAAAACTCAATGTTGATTGTTTATGTATGTATTCTTTATAATCATCTGCTTGTTCGTCTTCTCTCTTTTCATAAATTGTTACTTTTAAGATACCATCGGTAATATCGTGTTGAAATGGATAACTGTTATTAAAGCAGAGATAATATCCGTTAAATCCAAATTCATACATTGGAAGGTAAGTTCGTTCTGAAGTTGCTAAATCAAGAAATGTTTCAGGGTCTTCAATAATAGGCTTAAGCACTTTTAATTTTTCGATTATAGTTCTAAGTTCTCTATTTGCTTCTGTAACTGCTTCCTGACTTTTAAGAAATAAATCTCTCAATTTCTCTGCTTTACTTAATCGTTTGAGTCTTTCCGCTGCTTCCGCGATGGTTTCTTGACGGCTAGTACCGCCTTGTTCTTTAACTTTATGTTCAATAATTGCATTTGCTCCTTCTATCTTGAATCGCTGATAGTCTAACCAAATATTCGTTTTCGGTATCCATGAAGGAAGAGTAGAGTTGGGATCTAAATTTATAAAAAATAAGAAACTCCAGCCATTCTCAAATGCTCTATTTTTTATTGCAGTTTCTTCAATTCTTGTCCATGGTGTTTCACCCCAACCATTTCGATATAATACAACTACAACTCTAGCTTCTTCATAAAAGACTTTATTAATATTTTTTTCTACGTCTGTTCCGCCAAGATCTTCTTGTTTCTTGGAGTATATGAATGTTGAAAGTCTATCTTGAAAATGGTCGTTTAAGTCATAAGCAATTAGCTCGTCTTGTTTTAAAAACGAGAATCCGACTTCGTATAAATATTCTGTTTGTGTCGTCATAAAATCACAGTTAACGTTTTTGAGCTAAAAGAAGTGCGTGTATGTAGTCAAACCAATCTACACTTTTAAGCATAAATAACTTAGGACATTTTCTTTTTTAAAATTAGTTAATTTTTTTGATTTTAATATGCAGTCGTAAAATCATTTCAATTCAATTTCAAATGTCATATTAGATTCATTTGACTTAAACCTACCTTTGAATCTAACATCAATTTTTCTGAATGGACCATTAAAAGGCTCATCAAAATCTTTTGCTAATTTAATAGTATCAAATTCATCAATTTGATTTGAGTATGCCTCAGAAATTGGAATTGAGAAAATTGCTTCGTTTGGACCATACATCCAATTAAGCAGCAAATTAGGGCAATCTTTAGAAATTGAATATTTGACATTATACCAAAATGAATAAATAATTAGTCCAATATTTGCATATTGGATTTTTTTATATTACTTTTGGACTAAATATTAAATCATTATGTCGCTGCCAAAATCAATACAAGTAAAAGAGTCTGTTATTGAGTTAAAAAGACTTTTGAAAAGTACACCTAGACTTATTTTTCCAAGAATAAAAATGCTTCTTGAAATAAAGAAGCATGCAGCTACTGGAGGCATTTCCAAACGTATGTTAGCTGATGCTATTTCGGTAAACCACAATAGTATTCAAACATGGAGAACGCTTTATGCCGCAGGAGGTATTGAGGAATTAATTAAATATACTAAAAATGAAGGACGTCCAACCATCCTTACTACTGAAGAACATCAAGCAATAAAATCTAAATTAAACGACAGTAAAAATGGATTGCGCGGTTATGTAGAATTATTAGATTGGGTTGAAAGCACCTTTAAGAAAGAAATAAAATACAACACCTTATTAAAATACACTAATCGTGAGTTTGGCGCAAGTGTTAAAGTTGCTAGAAAAAGTCATGTAAAAAAAGACCTTGATGCTGTTTCCGCTTTTAAAAAAACTTCGCTCAAATCTGTAAAGAAGCCTGTAAGGAAGAAAGACAAAATTACAAAGAAATAAATCTATACTTTCAAGATGAAAGTAGATTCGGTCTTTTTACCAAAAATGGAAAAGCATTAACTGCAAAAGGCGTAAAGCCGATATGCCCATTTCAACAAGTATTTCAGTCAACGTACTTATATGGTGCCTTCTCCCCAATTGATGGAACCTCGTTTTTATTAGAATTACCTTATTGTAATACAGATTGCTTTGAATTATTTCTTAATCAATTTTCCTTGACAAATCATCAAGAGCTTAAAGTAATTGTACTCGATAATGGCGCATTTCATAAAGCCAAACGTTTGAAAGTACCAAAAAACATTATTCTTGTTTTCTTACCACCATTTAGTCCGGAATTAAATCCCGCCGAAAAAATGTGGGCTAAATTTAAGAGAGCGTTTACAAATAAACTCTACAAATCTTTAGATGAAGTGAGCATGTTTATCCAATCACAAGCACAAAGTTTAAAAAATGATGAAACTATAAATACCTGTGCTTTTGATTACATCTTTTTAAATCACTTTTGGACTAAAAATTAAATCACTTTGGTATTA
>JBIKOX010000067.1:0-13488 GCA_044357775.1 Bacteroidia bacterium
CAATAGGTTGTATCATTTTCCATTGGTCGTAACGTAAATTATCGATTACTAGTAAAAAAGTACAAGGATTAGTGTCTAAATTTGAAAAAAATTTATTTTTTAATAAGGTATGACTCATAGTTGGTGCATTTGAATCTGAACCATTTAACCAATTCACATATTTTTTTTCTATAAATTTAAAAAACTGCAAATTAGCATCTACTTTTTGCATTTTTAAAACTTCAAGCATTCCTTTATCTTGATTTTGATCAATTTCTAATTCCCAGTACACAATTTTTTTAAAAACCTCCTGCCATTCTTGCCAATTTAAATTGTCAGACAAGGTCATGCCAATTTCTCTAAATTCTTTTCGGTATTCTGTATTTGTTTTTTCAGAAACTAAACGTTTATTATCTAATGCTTTTTTTAATGATAATAAAATTTGATTTGGATTTACAGGTTTAATGAGGTAATCGGCAATTTTACTGCCAATTGCATCTTCCATAATATATTCTTCCTCACTTTTGGTAATCATAATAACTGGCAAATCAGTTTTTAATTGCTTAATTTTTGTCAAAGCTTCTAAACCAGAAATACCAGGCATATTTTCATCTAATAAAACAGCAGAAAGGGTATTGTTTTCTTTCACAATATCAATTGCTTCATCACCGCTTAAGGCCGTAATAATATCGTAACCTTTACTATTTAAAAATAAGATATGTGGCTTTAATAAATCTATTTCATCGTCTGCCCAAAGGATTGTTATTTTTTCCATAATAGTGTGCTTTTATAAAGATACGATTGACCTTAAATTTTATTGCGTAAATTAACGTTTGTTAAGAATTTATTGATGCAAAAGCTCCACATGCAAAAAGCCCTGCTGTTTCGGTTCTTAAACGACTTGCACCTAATGCCACTGGGACGTAATTTAATGACAGCGCTAATTCAATTTCATCTTTTGTAAAATCGCCCTCAGGCCCAATTAAAACAGTAAATGTTTTACCCGTTGTAATAAATTTGTTGATGTGCTGTTTCGATTCCTTCTCGCAGTGAGCAATTAGTTTGACATCACAAGTGTTCATTTTAATAAATTCTTTGAAATCAATCAGGCTATTTATTTTTGGAATAAATGCTTGCTGACTTTGTTTAACAGCAGCTTCAGCAACTTTTTTTAATCGATCATCTTTGATGATTGTTCTTTCAGAATTTTTACATTTAAAAAAAGATATCTCATCAATTCCAATTTCAACTGCTTTTTCAACAAACCATTCAGTACGTTCAATATTTTTTGTTGGAGCAATAGCAATATGTAATTTATAATTTCTAGATTGTTTTACAACTTCTTTTTCGGACAAAGATACAGCACATTGCTTAGCGTGCGCCGCTTCAATTTTTCCTATGGCTCGAGTTCCAAATCCATCAATTACTTGAATAACATCACCCACTTTGTGACGTAAAACCTTTACGCAATGCAGCGATTCCTCCTCATTTAAAATAGCAACGTTGTTTTGAATAATACCAAAAAAAGTATTCATTAATTTTTAAAAGTTATTGAAAATACAGCTGGCATATCTACTGCTTGGTTATTTGCTCTACCAGGATCCCAATCGGGCATTAGTTTAACTAACCGTAAAGCTTCTTCATTACAGCCAAATCCTAAAGCTTTTATCATTTTAACATCTTTCAATTTTCCGTCCTTCGTTACAATGCAACTAAATTCAATTTTACCTCTAATTCCATTTTTATCGGCATTATTTGGATAAATTAAATTTTGATTGATAAAACTATCCAGTGCTTTCTTGCCTCCTTTAAAAATTGGAACACTCGATTCAGGTAAAACTACAGCTATCGTGTTTGTTTTTGCAGCAACCACGGGTTCCTTTTCTTTTTTCTTAACTTTTGTGCTTTCTGTTGCCTTTGTTCTGCTTACAACATCAACTTTTGCAACTTTATTTGTTTTAACTTTTGTCTTTGATTCTGACTGAACTATTTTTTCTTTTTTACTTTTCTTACGTTTAAGTGTATGAGATTTTTTTACATGCAAAACAGGTGGTAAAATAATTGATGATTTTGTTGTATCTCCTGGCACTACTTGGGCGAAGCCGCTATTTAGATTAAGAAAGGCAACTATAACTATTAATATATATCTATTCATTTCATTAATAACTTAAATACTTGTGTAAATTTACGATTTTATAATATTTTATCATAAATTATTTACTGTTTGAATTATCTTGCTCACTCATTTTTATCTTATCAAAATACTGATTTAATTATTGGGAATTTTATAGCTGATTCAATTCAGGGAAATAGATTTGATGGTTTGACGTCAAATATTATTAAAGGCATAACATTGCATCGCAAGATTGATGTATTTACAGACACTCATCCCATTTTCTTAACTAGTAAATATCGCTTTAGAAAGGACTTTGATAAATACAGCGGTGTATTAACAGATGTTTTTTATGATCATTTTTTGGCTAAAAATTTTAGTCACTACTCTAGTTTATCGCTTCAGGCGCATGCCGACTATATTTATGATTTATTAAAAAATAATCATCATTATTTGCCGGAACCTGCAAAACGATTTTATAGCTATATGATTGAGCGAAATGTTTTGTTTCATTATTCCACTTTAGCCGGCATTGAAACAGTTTTAACCCATTTGAGCGATCGAATTAGAAATCGGTTTGAACTGCAATTAGCGGTGCCGATATTGCAAAATGATTATGAGGAAATTGAAGAGGAATTTTTTATTTTTTTTGATGATTTAATGGCATTTTGTAAAAACCAGCCAGAGGTTATTGGTTAATAAACTATTAATGTTTTGTATTGTTGTAATGATTACTTTTGCAAACTAATTTTGATAAAAAAATGATTTCAACTGATATAGTAATTATAGGCGCCGGTCCAGTTGGCTTGTTTGCCATTTTTGAAGCAGGATTATTAAAAATGCGTTGTCATTTAATTGATTATTTGCCCCAAGCTGGCGGTCAATTATCCGAGATATATCCAAAAAAACCTATTTATGACATTCCGGGGTATCCTAGTGTTTTAGCACAAGAATTAGTAGATAATTTGCTCAAACAAGCAGAGCCATTTCATCCAGGCTATACCTTTGGAGAACGAGTTGAAAAACTTGAAAAACGTGGTGATAGAGATTTTGTATTGTGTACTAACATGGGGACTGAAATTCAAGCCAAAGTAGTTGTTATTGCTGGTGGCTTAGGATGTTTTGAACCTCGCAAACCGGAAGTGTTAGGATTGACTCAATTTGAAAACGGAAAAGGAATCAATTATATGATTTTAGATCCTGAAAAATACCGTGAACAGAAAATGGTTATTGCAGGTGGTGGAGATAGTGCATTAGATTGGGCTATTTTTTTAAGTGATATTTGTTCAGAGCTAATCCTTGTTCATAGAAGCGAATCTTTCAGAGGAGCTCCTGATAGTGTTAATAAAGTAATGAAGTTAGCAGAGGAAGGTAAAATTAAGCTGCTACTTAATACCAATTTAACAAGTGTAGCAGGTTCCGATAAATTAGAATCGGTTTCAATGATTAATTCAAAAACGCAAGAAACTCAAACTATTTTAACTGACCACTTAATACCATTATTTGGTTTAAGTCCTAAATTAGGACCAATTGAACATTTTGGTTTAAATATTGATAAAAGTGCTATTGAAGTGAATACTGATGATTATTCAACAAATATTGAAGGTGTATATGCAATTGGAGATATAAATACCTACAAAAATAAATTGAAATTAATTTTATGCGGTTTCCATGAAGCTGCTTTAATGAGCCACAGTGCATACAAATACATGAACCCTGGAATTAAATATACTATGAAGTACACAACTGTTCAGGGTGTAAACGAATTTTAATAATAAATTCTAATGGCCTTTACTTTGTTTGTTATCAAAGCGATTGCATTAAAAAAGTTATATATTAATAAAAAAAATCCCTTTAAATTAAAGGGATTTTTTATTTTTGCAGTAATATGACAGACATAAATATCAACATTCTAAACGCAGATAATACAGTAACAAACTTAATGGCTCCTACTGATATGGGATTGAGTTTAATGGAATTTTTAAAAGGAAACGATTACGATATTTTAGCAACTTGCGGCGGTATGGCATTATGCGCAACCTGCCACGTGAGTGTTATTAGTGGATTTGAAGACCTTAAAGATATATCTGATGATGAATATGCCATGTTAGATACTTTACCTAACATTACAGATACATCGCGTTTAGGATGCCAATTAAAGTTAGCTGATAGTATGAATAACATTACAGTTAAAATTATGGGGGACGGCAATTGATTGCTTCTTTAGATTATTTATAATTTAGCTCTAGTATACTTTATACTCAAAAAAGTTAATTTGTTATTACCACAATAATTGTATCTTTGCGCTCAAAAAAAATAAAATGTCAGGAAATATTACTTTTACAATGATTAAGCCAGATGCAGTTGAAGAAAACAATATCGGGCCAATTTTAGCGAAAATAAACCAAGCGGGTTTTAAAATTGTAGCTATGAAATACATGAAATTGAGTGCTGAAACAGCTGGTAAATTTTATGAAGTTCACAAGGAGCGTCCTTTTTACGGAGAGCTTGTTAGCTACATGAGCAGTGGACCAATTGTTGCCGCAGTGCTTTCTAAAGAGAATGCAGTTACAGAGTACAGAACTTTAATTGGTGCTACTGATCCAACTAAAGCTGACGAAGGTACAATTCGTAAATTATTTGCAAAATCAATTGCTGCAAATGCAGTTCACGGTTCAGATAGCGATGAAAATGCTAATATTGAGGCAAACTTCTTCTTTTCTCAAATCGAGCGCCATTAATATTTTAATACAAGTATTCAAAAAAGGATTTCTATTTTAGAAATCCTTTTTTGTTTTATATTTAGATTATGCAATTTCATTTAGGATTTCAACCCAAAATTAGTCCAATTAAAATAACACATCAAGAGTCTATATTACTAATTGGATCTTGCTTTAGTGAACATATTGGTAAACGGCTGAGTGATTTGAAATTTCAAGTGCAGTCAAATCCATTTGGAATTGTTTTTAATCCAAGTAGTATTGAAAAATCATTAAATAGAATTATTGATAAAAATTATTTTAATGATAATGATGTATTTGAAAAAGATAGCAGTTGGTTTTCTTTAGAAGCGCATAGCTCCATATTTGCAGATAGTAAAGAAAATTTAATTGAACTATTAAACACTAAAATTGATGAATGGAATTTACTACTTAATACCGCTTCATTTTTAACCATAACGCTAGGTTCAGCTTTTGCTTATAAGCACAATAAACAAAATAAAATTGCAGCTAATTGCCATAAATTACCGCAAGAGTTATTTGAAAAATTACTTTTAGAGTCGCAGGATATTTTACCGAACTTTAAAATCTTAATTGAAAAATTGCTTAAAAAGAATCCTAAATTACATCTACTTTTTACCGTTTCGCCAGTTAAACATTTGCGCGATGGTTTGGTAGAAAATAATTTAAGTAAATCTATTTTAATACAATCCATTCATCAACTTATAAAACAGAGTAATAATTGTGACTATTTTCCCGCTTATGAAATAGTGAACGATGATTTGCGAGATTATCGATTTTATGAGGCCGATATGGCACATCCAAATTTACAGGCCATTAATTATGTTTGGGATAAATTTACGGATGTTTATTTTAATGAAACTACAACCCTTATAAATCAACAATTAATTCAAATTAATCAAGCTTTCATGCACCGATTTCTAAATGAAAAAAGCTCAGCTTCGTTTAAGTTCAAAATGCAATTTTATCAAAAATGTTTAGCATTCCAATCTAAGTTCCCTTCTATTGATTTAAGCAAAGAAATACTCCATTTTACTAATTATGAATAATACTACAATTAAACATATTTTCTTTGATTTAGACAATACATTGTGGGACTTCGAAAAAAATTCTCGCGAAGCGTTATTACATTTATTTAATGAGCATCAAATTAAAACGCATTGTAAAACTGAATTTGAAGATTTTGTTGAGATTTATGAATCTGTTAATCATGAATTATGGAATTTGTACAATTTGCAACAAACCACTAAAGAAGAATTACGTTATCAACGTTTTTATAAATCTTTTTTGCATTTTAATTATAACAATTTGCAATTAGCTCATTTGTGGGCTGATGATTATTTAAAAATTTCACCATATAAAACTCATTTGATTGATGGAGCAATGGATATTTTATTATATCTAAAAGATAAGTATCAATTACATATTATTACAAACGGTTTTAAAGAGGTTCAATACACTAAATTAGATTATAGCAAACTATCACCATTTTTTGAGCATGTTGTTATTTCGGAAGAATATGGATTTAATAAACCTGACATAAAAATTTTTGACATCGCACAAGTTTTAACTTCTGCACAAATACACGAATGTGTTATGATTGGCGATAATTACGATACAGATATCCTAGGCGCTTTAAATGCTAATTGGAAAGCAATCTACCTTTCAGATCAGCATAAAATAAATGATGATAAAAATTATTATCAAATAAATAAACTAATTCAACTTAAGGAGCATTTTTAAATATAGATTCTTATCTTTTATGAACGCATATAGTGTAAAAAAAAAGCAGAACGTTTGTTCTGCTTTTTTTATTAAAAAATAATAGTATTTATTGTAAAACAATTTTCCCAAATGAACTTTCAGTAGCTGTTTTTAAATTAATTGTATATAATCCTTTTTGTAAAAAATCTAAATTTAATTGTTTTTTATCTCCTACATTAGTTGAAGTAGCTTTTTCTGAATAAACAATTTTCCCTAAAGCATCGATAACTTCAATTGTTAAACCATCTTTTGCTGACGGTAAAACAATATTTACAAATCCATTAGAAGGATTAGGCATGATATTAAAATTCATTTTTTCAGCCAAAGGTGCTAATGAAGTAGCTAAACCTGAATATTTGAACATACCTCCAACACTAGCATTAGTTGGGTCAGCAAAAGAAGCAGCCCAACCATTAATATTATCTACAAAATCAATTTGTAAATATTGAATTCCTATACTTCCCCAGTCAGTCCAATTTTGCCCATCATCAGTTGAATAAGACAAAATAGTATTACCAGTTCCTGCACCACAAGATGCATACAAATTTGTTCCTGGTATTCTGCAAATATCATTTTCGCCAAAATTAGCAGGTGCAGCAATCTGCGTCCAAGTTAATCCTCCATCTGCAGTAACATATAAGCCACTTACTGGTGCTGCTGCTGAACCGCTATAAGCAATACATAAACCATTAAGATTATCTCTAAATGCTAATTTAGAAACTCCGACAGTTGCACCAACAATAGATCCAACAGTCCAAGTTAAACCCGCGTCAGCAGAATGATAAACTCTACCATTGTTTGTACCAAACCAGATATCATTTCCGTTTTTTGTATAAACACCTGTCAAACCATATTCCGCTGTATTTAGTGGATTTGGAATATTAGCTCCAGCTATTTTTGTCCAAGTTGCACCTGCGTCTGTAGTTCTATGAATTTCATACTCGCCAGAAACCGGATCTCCCATTGTAATTCCAGTTAAGGCATCAGTAAAACAAGTGATATTTGCAAAAGAGGCGCTTGCAGTATACATATTAACTGCAGCAATATTTGCCCATAGCGCACCACTATTTGTTGTTTTATAGACTACTCCCTTATTACCTGTTGATTTAACATAAGCTGTAACATAAGCCGTAGTTGCATCAGCTCCTTCAAGAGCAGCAATTACATAAGTGCTAGTATCAGGAAAAACATTACCAGAGGTAAAAGTTGTTCCTCCATCAATTGAATTTGTAAACCAATTATAATTTCTGCTTGGTGCTGTTCCGTCGTATCCAGTAGCCCAAATAACATTTGCATCTACAGCATCTAAATAGCGAACTCCAGCTGATGGTTGCGGGAAATTAGTGTTTTGAATAGTCATCCAGTCGGGACTTTGCGCTTGAGCCACTAAACCAGTGAAACCCAATGCAAGAAAAGATAGTAAATTTTTTTTCATAAGTAGTTGATTTAAATTTATTAGTAAGTAAAATTAAATTTACTAAACTTTTAAATAGTAACAAAATAAAATAGCGGTTCGAGCAGATTTATTTATTTCTAAAAACAAATTGTTTGTCAAAAACATCCACTATGATTTCTTTCGTTTTATCAATTTTATCTGCTAATAATTGCTTAGACAACTCATTTAAAATTTGTTTCTGAATAACTCGCTTCACTGGTCTTGCGCCATAATGGGGATCATATCCTAACTCTGCCAACCAATCAATGGCTTCTTCGGTTGCTGAAATAATTATATGCTGTTCAAGCAATCGTTCGGCAATTTGGGTTAATTGAATCTTAACAATGTCGGCAACATCTTCTCTGTTTAAAGGCTCAAACATTATAACTTCATCTATTCTATTTAAAAATTCAGGTCGAATAGTTTTTTTCAATAAATCAAATACTTGTGATTTAGTTTTAGCCAAAACTTCATCTTTGTTAATTTCATTTAAGGTATCAAAGTTTTCCTGAATTAGGTGAGATCCAATATTAGAAGTCATAATAATAATGGTGTTTTTAAAGTTTACTGTTCTACCTTTATTATCAGTTAAACGTCCATCATCTAAAACTTGTAATAAAATATTAAATACATCTGGATGAGCTTTTTCAATTTCATCTAATAAAATGACACTATAAGGCCTACGTCTTACCGCTTCTGTTAATTGCCCTCCTTCATCAAAACCAACATAACCGGGAGGTGCACCAATTAAACGACTTACCGAATGACGCTCTTGATATTCACTCATATCAATACGAGTCATTGCATTTTCATTATTAAATAAATAATCTGCTAATGCTTTTGCTAACTCTGTTTTGCCAACACCAGTTGTTCCTAAAAATATAAAGGATCCAATTGGCTTTTTTGCATCTTGTAGCCCTGCCCTACTCCTTCGCACCGCATCTGCAATCGACTCAATAGCTTGATGTTGGCCGACAACACGCTTATGTAATTCGTCTTCTAAATACAACAACTTTTCTTTTTCGCTTTGCATCATCCTTGATACCGGAATACCAGTCCATACAGAAATTACATCGGCAATATCTTCGCTATCTACTTCTTCTTTTAATAATTGAGATCCGCTTTCCTTGGCTTCACTTAATTTATTTTCTAATGATAAAAGTAAGGATTCTGCTTCCTGCATTTTCCCATAACGAATCTCAGCAACCTTACCAAAATCACCTTGCTTTTCAAAATTAAAGGCTTGTTGTTTTAAATCTTCAATTTGTAATTTTACTCTTTGAACACCTTCAATAGCTTCCTTTTCACTCTGCCATTTAGCTTTTAAAGCAATTCGTTTATCGTTTAAATCAGCTAATTCTTTATTTAAAGATTCCACTTTTACAACTTCTTCTTCACGCTTCATAGCTTCACGCTCAATTTCCAATTGCATAATTTTACGTTCTAGCTCATCTAATTCAATTGGCATTGAATTAATTTGCATTCGTAATTTTGAAGCTGCTTCATCCATTAAATCAATTGCTTTATCTGGCAAAAAACGATCGCTAATATACCGTTGAGATAGCTCTACAGCAGCAATAATAGCTTCATCTTTTATGCGTACTTTATGATGAGTTTCGTATTTTTCTTTGATGCCACGTAATATTGAAATTGCATCTTCTTCATTTGGTTCATTCACCATTACTTTTTGAAAACGACGTTCTAAAGCTTTGTCTTTCTCAAAATATTTCTGATATTCATTTAAGGTTGTTGCGCCAATGGCTCTTAATTCGCCACGAGCCAAAGCCGGTTTTAAAATATTAGCTGCATCCATCGCGCCTTCTCCACCTCCAGCTCCCACTAAAGTATGAATTTCATCAATAAACAATACTACGTCCCCATCGCTGCTAATAACTTCTTTTACAACAGATTTTAGTCTATCTTCAAATTCACCTTTGTATTTAGCTCCTGCAATTAAAGCGCCCATATCTAAAGAATATACTTGCTTCGATTTTAAATTTTCAGGAACATCACCAGCAATAATACGGTGAGCTAAACCTTCGGCAATAGCAGTTTTACCTACACCTGGCTCACCAACTAAAATAGGATTGTTTTTAGTACGACGAGATAAAATTTGTAATACTCTTCGTATCTCTTCATCTCTACCAATAACAGGATCCAGTTTGCCATTGCGAGCTTGTGTATTTAAATTAACGGCGTATTTATTTAGTGCATTGTAGTTTTCATCAGCAGATTGACTAGTAACTTTGGAACCTTTTCTTAATTCATTTATTGCAGCATTTAATTCTTTTTCTTTTATGCCAGTATCTTTCATTAACTGAGATATTGCATCTCCACATCCTAGAATCCCTAACAACAAATGCTCAATAGAAACATACTCATCTTTAAATTCTTTTAAATAGTTAGTTGCCTTTGCTACCGCTTGATTTGCAGCATTTGATAAATATGGCTGCCCGCCACTTACTTTAGGATATGAATTTACGATTGCATCCACTGTTTTAGAAAACACAGATTGATTAACTCCTAATTTCTTTAAAATAAAAGGAGTAACATTTTCATCAATTTCTAAAACAGCTTTTAATATATGTCCATTTTCGACTGCTTGATTTCCAGTAACAATAGCAATTTGCATGGCTTGCTGAATAGCCTCTTGTGATTTTATTGTAAAATTATTTAAATTCATAACATGTATTTTTTATGAAATGTGTCAAATGATAGTCCAAGTGAAAATAGCTGAAAATTAGTCTTTAAAAGATGATAATAAAAGACTAAATGTCTGATTAAAATCATTTTAACTGCCGTTTTGTTCAATTATTAAATACCATTTTTAAAATATTAATTCAAATAATTTTATATAATTTTGGCCTATGTTTTTTTTCCTATCAAAATTATTAGCATTTATAATAACGCCTTACACATGGGTATTTTTTTGTCTTTTTTTTATTCTCAAAAAAGTATGGCAAACTCCTTATAAAAAGTTGGTGTTAGCACTTACTATTTTCATTTATGTTATTTCAAATTCATTTTTAGCTGATGAAATAATTAGAGGTTGGGAATATTGCGACGACGATATTTATTTAAAAGATACCAAATACGATATAGCAATTGTGCTAGGTGGGATGGGCAGAATAGATCAACGGCAGCAACGTTTTGATTTTGGTATATCTGGAGATCGCTTGTTTCAAACTTTAGAATTATATCATAAAAAACGAGTAAATAAACTATTGATTACAGGTGGTTCTGGTAGTATTTTAAAACCAAATGATAGAGAAGCTATTTATGTGAAAAAATATTTGAATGCTATTGCTATACCAGATAGTAATATTATCATTGAAAATAATTCGAAGAATACATATGAAAATGCAATATTTACCAAGCAAATATTAGATAGTTTGAAATTTAATGGTTCTATTTTATTAGTAACATCTTCATTTCATATGCGTCGTGCATTAGCTATTTTTAATAAGGCTGGTTATAAAAATCTAACACCTTACGTAACAAATAAATTTACAGGGGATAGGAAATTTGAATTTGATCATTGTTTTATTCCAAATGCCGATGCTATTTTTGGACTTAATTTGGTTATTCGTGAAATGTTTGGATATACAATTTATAAAATAATAGGATATATTTAATTATTTTATGGAATAGATAAAATTTACATCTAATACTTAAACACTAATTTTATGACTGCAAAAAAAATTACTACTGTTGTTTTAATATTTATAGCAACAACATTAATTTCTTTAGGATTTTTCTCAAATACCTTTACAAAAAAAACAGAAACTTTATTGAGTTTTAACAAAGGTGATAGCTATGATAAACTATGGAAAAGAATTGATAGTTGCGAAAAGAAAGGACTTACTGAGTCAGCTTTAAAAATAGTAAACGGCATTTACGCTAAAGCCAAAGCTGAGAATAATGCGCCACAATTTGTAAAAGCAATTTTACATCGCATGAAATTTGAAAGATATAAGGAAGAATTTTCTTTAGAAAAATCAATTTTTAAATTACGAGATGAAGCTAATAAGTCTAAATTTCCAATTAAACCAGTTTTGCAAAGCATCTTAGCTGATGCGTTTTATCAATATTTTCAAAATAACCGTTGGAGATTTTATAACAGAACGACAACTGTTAATTTTAAAAACGATGACATTGAAACTTGGGATTTAAAAGCCATTACAAATGCAATCATCATTAATTACAAAGCCTCATTAGAAAATAGTGATAGCTTAAAACGGACAAAAATTGACTTGTATGACGCCATTATTACCAAAGGAACAGATGAATGTAGAGTTTGGCGCCCAACACTATACGACTTTTTAGCACATCGCGCACTTGGTTACTTTATGAATACAGAAGTTGACGTAACCAGACCAGCTAATCGTTTTACTATTAATAGTGATGAGTATTTAAAGCCTTACTCTGATTTCATTAATCTTACTATCACCAATTCATCAGATTCATTAGAAACAAAATATTATGCGTTAAGCATAATGAAAAGCCTAACTCTATTTCATAAAAACGATTTAAACCCAAGTGCATTAATTGATATTGAACTTTTAAGATTAGATTATATTCATACTAATTCTCAAAACACAAAAAAAGACACGCTCTATTTTAATTCGTTAAAAGCCATACAATCCAAATTTCCAAAAAGTGAACGAGTTACCGAAATTGATTCTCGTATTGCAAATTGGTATTTCACAAAAGGAAATGAATATAAGCCGTTAAATAATGATTCTTATAAATGGTATAAAAAAATGGCAAATGATGTTTGTGAAAATGCTATTGCCAAATATCCTTATTCTTACGGGGCAATTGAATGTAAAAATATACTAAATACAATACGTTTAAAGAGTCTTAATTTAACTATTGAAGAAGTCAATGAGCCAAATAAGCCTTTTCGTGCTTTGGTAACATCTCAAAATATTCAAAAAATATATTTTAAAATTGTAAAGGCAAGCAATCAAGAAGTAAGAGAATTATCAAGAAAAAAAAACGGAAGAGAATTATTTGAAAAATTTAAAACTTTTCCACAAGTCACCACATTTTCTCAAAATATAATAGATGATGGAGATTTTCAATCACATAACTCTGAAATAAAACTACCCGAACTAACGGCAGGATACTATGTTATTTTAAGTTCACTAACAGAAGATTTTTCATATACCAATAACATATCTGCGTATAGCACTTGTATTATTTCAGATATTGCAACTACTGAAAGAAGAAGAGAAAATGGCTCTTACGATTTTTATGCATTACACCGACAAACAGGCGAGCCATTAAAAAACATAACTGCGCAAATATGGTATGAAAATTATGATTATAAAGACAGAGAATATGAGATAAAAAAAGGTGATTCTTTTAAAACAAATGAAAATGGTTTTTTAAATGTAAGTTATACTAATATTGAAAATAAACAGTTTTTTGTAGAATTTATAAATGGCGAT
>JBIKOX010000068.1:0-13479 GCA_044357775.1 Bacteroidia bacterium
CATCATGTCCTTCCGAAGCTTTTGTAGTAGGAGTAATTATTGGCTCAGGTAATTTATCGCTTTCTTTTAAACCGTCTTGTAATGTTACACCGCACAAAGTTCTTAAGCCGTTTGCATAAGTTCTGGCAGCATGCCCCGCCAAGTAACCACGTATTACCATTTCTACTTTAAAAGGATCGCAAACACGCCCCATTGTAACAACAGGATCAGGAACATTTACTACCCAATTTGGAACAATATCTTTAGTTGCTTCTAAAAACTTAGCAGCAATCTGATTTAAAACTTGACCTTTGTAAGGAATACCTTTTGGTAATACAACATCAAAAGCACTAATACGGTCGCTTGCCACCATTACAAGGTATTTATCATCAATGTTATAAACATCACGAACTTTTCCTTTATAAAAACTTTTTTGCTTCGGGAAATTAAATTGAGTGGCTGTTAAAGCTGACATAGCGTAAAATTTTAGATGGCAAATATAAAAAAACTATTTAGGGTTTAGTGCAAGTTTTGATGACTTGTTACACACATTTTTTATCTATTAATGCAATTAGAAATTACTAATTAGACAAGCTAAATTTTTAATAATTTGTCTTTATTTTATTTCTAAAATTTATAGATGTTTTCATAAACCATCATGCAAGAAATTACCTTAAAATAGTTACGGAACCTTTATATAATTTATCTTTACCGTCATTAAAAATATAAAAATAAGTGCCAGTTGGCACAGCATTGCCTAAATAGTTGCCATCCCAAGAATTATCGTAATTACTAATATTATAAATTAACTTGCCGTAACGATTGTATATTTTTAAATTATTTTCAGGGTATTTATTTAAGTTACCTATATAAAAAAAATCATTGTCGCCATCATTATTAGGAGTAAACGCACTGTAAAAAAATAATAACTCCCCACTTTTCACATTAACAGTTACAATATCATTAGCGTAGCATCCATGTTGATCTTGCGTTGTTAAAGTATAAGTTGTGGATGATATAGGCCACACATCTGCATTTGAAGTTCCTCTATATTTAATGTTGTAATCTGGCTGCCACCAAAATGTGGTAGCTCCAATGCCATATAAAGTAATAGTTTGTCCTTCATCAATAGTTGTATCGGCACTTGCATCAATATATGGCGGTAAAAAAGCAGAAACTGTAACTTGAGATATATTATCTGGACATAAGTCATCTGATACAGTTAACGTGTAAACAGTAGTAACCGATGGAGAAGCTAATGGAGTAGGTAGCGTGGAACCGTTTAATCCAGTTGACGGCGTCCAATTAAAATTATGCCATGCATTATTATTATAGGGCGCTCCAATTTTTACGCCAGCCTCTTGTCCGTAACAAAATCCAGTATCAATCCCAGCGTTAAAAACAAAAATTTTATCAAGATTAATATATATTGTATTTGAAACTATTGTGCTATCAAAATCTATAACAGTTAAGGTATAAGTTATATCGCTAGTAATATTAAAAGCAGTAGGATTGGCAGCACTTATAGAATCTAGAAAAGTAGAAGGTTGCCATAAATACTTATAAGGTGGTGTTCCCCCAAATGCACTTGGTGTTCCGCCAATAGTAACACTTGTATTAAGACATACTGTTAAATCAGGACCTGCATTTACAATGAGCTGTGCATAATTTTGGTTTATTAAAAAGCAAAATAAACTTATGTAAAAACCAATTTTAACCATTGAGCGCAAATTTAAAAAAAGAAATTTAATAAATAGGGATTAAGTCATTAATGATTTAGACCAAAAGCCACTACCAGATTGCAAAATTGTTATAAATCATCATTTTGCCCCATTTTTCTTTGCCAAAATCTTTTTCTAGTTGAGCTTTCAATTCAGTTGATTGATATATTTTTTGTTTTGATTTTTTTGGTAAAAGTATAGCTAAATCAGGCTTTACAATATCAATACTTTTAGCAAAATAGATAACGCCGCCATCTTCAGTTGCAAGTCCTAATATTGCGCCAGGCAAACCAACAAAACTCTCAGGACCAATTGATACATCAATTTCAGAGCAAAACCAGGCGTAAATTCGTGTTGTGTCATTGGCTTGCCAAATGGCCTTGCGACACTGATACCCGCAAATAGAACGTTTACTTTCTGTTATTTTCCAATTAAACGAACGAATTGTGTCAGCTACTAAAAATGCTTCGCCCCAAATTTTCTTTTCGGTTAAGCGTTTCTTATTAGTTTTGTTTTGATATACCACATTTTTTGTTGTTGACCAACTCATACGCTCTACTAAATCACTTTCTTGCGGTTTAAATACAGAGATTGAATCATTAAAATACAATTCAAATACATCTACTTTATTTTTATCCTCTTCCTTTAGCCATTCTTTAACATCACTATTGTTCTTGAATTTCTTATATAAATTTGTTTTGCGCTCAAATGTAATTTTTCCATATGTTATTTGACTCATTGCACATTGAGCAATTATAAAATAGCAGCAAAGAGTTAGTATTATTTTTTTAAAAATCATCTTCTTCCTTTGTTTTATTGCTATTAAACTTAAATGTTGCTTTTAATAAAAAGTAACGCGAAATAATATTTGTTTTTATATCTGTGATTACATTACTGCTAATATCACGGTCAATACTAATGTTTTGATTTAAGATGTCGTATGCATAAAAACCGAGTATAAAATTTTCATTTTTAAAGAATGTCTTTGAAAAAGAAGCATTCCAAACAAGAAAGTTAATATTATATCCATTACTTCGTCTGCTATTAATTGTATAATTAGCATCACTTTCCAATAAAAAATTCTTTGGTAATTTAGCGCTAATTTCCCCAGATAGTCCTTGCGAAGAGTACGGTGTGCTGCTTGTTGAATTTAAAGTGGAATAAGCTGAATTGTATGAATAATAACCAGAAATACCTCCAGTGAATTTATCTAAATTTACCCTGAAACTGAGGTTAATTGTGGACCTTAAATCCTGAGTTACATTTTGTAAATTATTAACATAAGATTTATTGCTTGAATACGAACCATCAAAATTTGGCCCTATTTCCAATTTTTTTGAAAAGAATGGTAAACTAGTTCCAAAATAACCACCAACACTATAGTTACCGTTTACATTTACCGCTTGAGAGATAGTTCTGCCAATTGTATCAAAGGCGGTGGAGTTAATTATATCATTATTGGTAAAATTATAATTTACACCAAGCCATGTATATTTTCCACTAATTGATTTCCATGAATTAAAATTCAAATTGACACCATGCGTAAAAGTTGGCAATAAATTTGGATTACCTTTATTAATAAAATTAGGGTTTGAATTGTCAAACACTGGCTGCAATTGACTAATAGTAGGATTTTGGGAGCTCGTTGTATACTTTACATCTAACACTTTGTTGTCAGAAAATTTATAACGGATAGTTGAAAAAGGTAAAATATTATTAAATTTTTGAGTAATATTTTGGTCTGTAAAAATATTGTTATTGTTCACAAATACGTTACGTGCTTTTGTGCCAATAGTAAAACGCATTTTTTTTACTTCATGAATAAACTTTACTCCAGCACGATTAATATATTTTAGATTAATAAAATTATTAGTTAAGGATGAATCTAACTCGTTGTATTCACCACCAATATTATTAAATGCCTTTTTATCCTGTTTGCTATTATAATACATGAAATCATACGATGCTTCAATTTTGATTTTTTTTGTAATAGGTTCAATAAATGAAACGCCTCCAAAATGACTTTGATTATTGTTTTCGCTTGCTTTTTTTTGATTCACTGAAAGTAAAAAATCACTACTATCTCTGTAGGAATAGTTATCAGTTTTTAAAACGCCATCTGTATTATTTTTAGATAGCGTGTTATTATAATTTATTGTCAGCAATCTGTCTTTTTTCTTAAAACGTTTCAATAATTTTAAATTATTGGTAACGTCATATCCATATCCTTTGCTGGTACTATATATATTGGTATTTCTGGTTTTTAAATTATCACTCGTTAAAAAATCAGTTTCGTCAGAGTTTGTAGAGTTATTGTTTAATAGTTTTATTTTTGTATAAAAGAAAAAATCAGTCAGTGAATCGATGCGTTGTTCTATGCCGAAATTTATGGCATGAGCTTCATTTTTTTGATTGGCTTGTGTTATATTATTTGAAGTGTAACTCGTATCAGTTAAAAAATATTGAGAGTTTTGAGTCTTTTTTGAGACAATTTCACTGTTATTATACGTATAGTTTATATTTAATTTTGTGTTTTTAGATAATCTATCAGAATAATAAAAACCAGTTTTAATAGTTTGCGGTATTCCTATAGGATTAGAAGACATGCTCATCATAGACCAGCCACCGTCTTCATCATTTTGTCTGTCAAATTCATTATTTAGCCCGTATTTATACATATCACCCCAGTCAAAACTGGAATTTGGAGTATTGCTCGCCAAACCAAAAACAGAAACTTTGAGTTTCTTTTTAAAGTAATTTGTTAAGACTTCACCTTCATAAAATTTTTGAAAATCACTTGCTCCGCTTATTTTTCCGAAGTAACCTTTTTTAGCGTCGTCTTTTAGTTTTAAGTTTAATATTTTTTGCGTTTCCTCTCCAGTGCTAGAATTGGCAACATCATCACTTTTCTTTTCATAAACTTGCACCGATTCGATAGAACTTGCATTTAAGTTTTTTGTAGCTATTGTAGGATCTCCACCAAAAAATTCATCACCATCTACTAATACTTTATCTACAGCTTTACCTTGAGATGTAATTTTACCATCCTTATCAACTTTTAAACCTGGAAGTTTTTTAAGTAAATCTTCAACGGTTGCATTTGCTTTTGTTTTAAACGAATCAGCAGTATATATAAGTGTATCACCTTTGTAATAAATGGGGTCTTTAAATGCAAAAATGGTAACTTCATCTAGCGATACATTTTTGGGAAGCAAAATAATTTTTCCAAAGTCATAGTCCAGATTTTTTTTGTCGCCAAAAATAAAGTAGCCCATATCAGAAAACTTTGGATGTGTTATTACAACCTGATAAGTGTCAATTGGAATTGGCCTTAATTTAAAATTACCTGTTTTATCTGTTCTTGTAAAATCAACTAATGTTGAGTCCATCAATTTAATAGCCATAATAATGGCGTTTGATAGAGGAGTTTTTGTCGTTGTGTCTTGAATATTTCCTGAAATAGTTAATTTCTGCGCAAATGAAGAAATTGAAATAAATAATAGAAAATAAAGTATATTTTTCTTCATATAATTTTGCTTGCTGCAAAAATAGTAAAGTAAATTTGGCTAGCTTTTTTAGATTGCACAATATTAGTTAAATTAATCGTGCTTCATTTATGAAGATTTTAAAAATTACAGATTATCTTAACTTCTTAGTTCAAGTTACACATGTTGCATCTTCATAATCAAATCCACTAAACGGCTGCTATATCCAAATTCATTGTCATACCATCCAATTACTTTCACTAAATTACCTACAACACTAGTAAAATCTGAATCAAAAACTACAGAATGTGAATTTCCAATAACATCTACTGAAACTAAAGGATCTTCTGAGTACTCTAAAATTCCTTTTAAATCATTCTCAGCTGCTAATTTAAAGGCAGTGTTAATTTGTTCAACGCTAGGATAATCTGTTAATACACAAGTAATGTCTGTTAAAGAGCCATCAGGCACAGGAACACGCATTCCACAACCCCCTAATTTGTTTTCTAAATGAGGAAAAATTTTGCCTAAGGCTTTTGCTGCACCAGTTGTTGTAGGAATAATACTCAAGGCTGCAGCTCTTGCTCTGCGTAAATCTTTGTGGGGTGCATCATGCAAGCGTTGGTCGCCGGTGTATGAATGCACGGTTGTTACATAGGCTTCTTCAATGCCCCATTGCTGTAAAACTTTTAACATTGGTGAAGCACAATTGGTAGTACAAGATGCATTTGAAACTATTATATCATCAGAAGATAATAAATCATCATTTACTCCTAATACAATTGTTTTTATGCTATCATCAGTAGCTGGTGCAGATAAAATTATTTTTTTGGCGCCAGCTGTTAAATGTTTTTGTGCAGATTCTCTCGTTAAAAAATGACCGGTTGATTCAATAACAATATCAATATCCAAAGCTTTCCATGGTAGAGTTTCAGGATCTTTTGATGCGAAAATTTTAACTTCTTTTCCATCAATATAAATATGATCAGTATCGTGTTTTATATCGCCATTAAATTTACCATGAACCGAGTCATATTTTAGGAGATGAGCTAATGTTTTAGAATCTGTTATATCATTAATTGCTACTATATTAATATTTGGATTTGAAAATGCAATTCTAAAGAATACTCTTCCAATTCTTCCGAAGCCGTTAATGGCAACATTTATCTTTTTCATGGAACTTGTTTTAATGTAAAGTTAATAAATTAAACAGCAAGTTAATCTTATTTGTTTACTTGCTTTACTGCTTACTAAGCGATATGATTCTTCATGTTTAATGCTAACTGAAAAATCACTGTATTAGTTTTAGAAAGCATCTCATTGAAAATTTAAATTAATAGGTTTTATATCACTAAAAAATGTGTGGTATAAACTCTTTGTCATTTTATATTTGTTTACTTTATTATACTAAAGATAAACCAAAGCCAAATATGGCCAAAAAAATATCAAATAAGTACATTTTATCGCAAATAAATAGAGATTGACCTCATTCAGTTTGTAGATGATGTTACTTTAATTAATTTTATAACAACATAGATAAACAGTATGAAAAAAAATATTTTTACAGTTGCGCTATTTATTTTTAGTGTACAAGCATTTACACAAATAAATCCTGCTATCACTAGTTGGTTACAAAATACTTCTATTAAAGGTCGGCATTATGTGTCTGGAAATTCAACTCCTGTAAATGACACATATACTGCTAATGTGCAAACGGTTCAGTATTCAACTAATTTCGCATACGCTAGCACGCAAGGTATTCCTACTTATGTTGTAGGTCCTTATTTAGATGGCAATCCTAGTCAAGCAGGTAATCAAAATGCTATTTTTAAATTTCCTTTAAATCCAGTTCAAAATACAGGGACGTTAGCATCTACAACGGGTGGCAATATAGGTGTCTTTATTAATGGTGTAGCATTATTTGATTACAGAGATGGTGTTTCATGGAAAAACTCTACAAGTTCTTTATGCGGCGGTCCAATTCAACCGCCTTGCATGGGAGATGGAGTTTGGAATAGAGATGCAGTAGTTGGAGAACGTTTAGGTTTCGATTGTTCTAAAGGTCATCCAGCTGGAACAAATTATCATCATCATCAAAGTCCAAGTGCATTTAAATTAGATTTAAATGTTATTTCAACCGTTTGTAATTTGTATGACGCCGATGGCTTATATGCAATTGATAGCATAGTTCATTCGCCACTTATTGGTTTTGCCTATGATGGCTTTCCAATTTATGGTGCTTATGGCTATAAAAATGTTAATGGTACTGGTGGCATTGTTCGTATGAAATCAAGTTTTACGTTAAGGAATATTACTACTAGAACAACTCATTATACAAGCACCGCCACTGTAACACCAGGACCAGCAGTAAGCACAACTTATCCGTTAGGATATTTTAGAGAAGATTATCAATATAACGCAACTTCTGCTGCAACTCCTGATTATTTAGATATTCACAACGGTCGTTTTTGTATTACACCAGAATATCCAAATGGTATTTATTGTTATTTTGCAACCGTTACCTCAAATTGGAATTCAGCTTACCCGTATGTTGTAGGCCCAACTTTTTATGGAACAAAGGTTGCTACAAAAGTAACCTCAATTACTGAAGCTACAACGACATATACTCCATCGTCAACTGGTGGTCTGGCGAGTTCAGTTTTAAATGACATTAAGGTAAACATCTTTCCAAATCCTGCTTCTGATTTAATTGCTGTTCAAATTAATGATTTAGTTAAAGAAAATTATGATGTAATTTTATATGATATCATTGGTAAAATTGTAGAAAAAAAGACATTGTATCAAGGTAGCACAATCGTATATTTTGATACAAAAACTTTATATACTGGAATTTATACTATTACTTTATACAATTCGGAAGGTAAAACTTATTCAAAAAAAATATCTATATCAAAATAGGTAATTGACTAACTATAAATTTATACAAATAATTAAGCAGCTGTTAGGTAAAACATATCTAGCAGCTGTTGTTTTTTTGTGCTTACAATGCGCAGTTTTAAATAGCCAAAATAAAAATGAAATAAAAGTTGTTTTTCAGCCTTTTTTTTGGAATTATCCGCTTATTTTAGATTCAACGTATGTGTTTGAAAATGGACAAATAGAATTCTCAACCTTAAAATTCTATATTTCTAATGTACAATTTCTTAATAACGAAAAAATCGTATTTAAAGAATCAAATAGCTTTCATTTGTTTGATGCCAGCGACATAAAATCACAAATTTTTACTTTTACAATCCCCAAAGGACTTTTATTTACAGAGTTAAATTTTAATTTTGGGATTGATAGTTTAACAAATATATCAGGTGCTATGGGTGGAGACTTAGATCCTACAAAAGGTATGTATTGGACTTGGCAAAGTGGATATGTAAATTTTAAAATAGAGGGCACGAGTAGTTTATGTAATAATAAAAGGAAAGAATTTCAATATCATTTAGGAGGATATCAGTTTCCATTTTCAGCGCTTCAAAAAATATCTTTGAAAGTAGAAGCAAACAATACATTATTTATATTAGTTGATGTAAAAAAAATAATGGAAGCTTTTGACTTATCAAGTTTAGATCATATTATGTCACCTAGCGCTGAAGCCGTTCGTCTTTCTTATTTAATAAGTCAATGTTTTAGTGTAAAATAAAAATGAAAGTACTTAAATATATTTTCTTTATTGCTATAACATTATCATTTGCTCAGCATGATGATTTATTTATTGTTCCTAAAAATTGGCCTAAACCAATTTATAATTTTACCAATAATGCACTTACAAAAAGTAAGGTTGAGTTAGGTAAGGTTTTGTTTTATGATCCTATCCTTTCTAAGGATAACACAATTTCCTGTGCAAGTTGTCATTCGCCATTTTCTGCTTTTACTCATATTGATCATGCTTTAAGTCATGGGATTCACGATAGCATTGGCACACGGAATTCGCCCGCGCTAATGAATCTAGCTTGGCAAAAAACATTTATGTGGGATGGAGCCATCAATAATTTAGATATGCAAGCATTAGCACCAATAACGCATAAAGCTGAAATGGCAAATGATATTAAAGCATTAGTTGAAAAATTAAATACAATCAAATTGTATAAACACTTGTTTAAAGACGCTTTCGGCGATAGTTTAGCAACTGGCGAAAAAACACTGAAGGCTATCTCACAATTTTTATTAACTCTAATTAGCAGCAATGCAAAATACGACCTAGTGATGAAAAAACAAGAAGTTTTTACTTCTCAAGAAATAAATGGCTATAGGCTTTTTCAAAAAAATTGTAATACGTGTCACAAAGAGCCTTTGTTTACAACGAATGAATTTGCAAATAATGGTTTGTCAATTGATACTTTATTAAATGATTATGGAAGATTTATAATTACTAAAAACCCAAGCGATTCTTTAAAATTTAAAATACCTACTTTAAGAAATATAGAATTTACATTTCCTTATATGCATGATGGCAGATTTAAGAAATTATCGCAGGTTATGAAGCACTATACATCACAAATTCAAAGTAGTACAACTTTAGCAATTAATTTAAAGCGAAAAATTAATTTAACTTCAAATGAGAAGGTTGATGTTATTGCTTTTTTAATGACTTTAACTGATCGTAATTTTGTTTTTGATAAACGTTTTGCAGATCCTAATATCAAGTATAATTAATATCAATTTGATTTTAGAAATCTATTCATCATAGTTGTAAAAATTATTAGTATCGAGCACGGTTTAGTTTCTTCAACTATTACATATAAATTCCTTACTTTTACGGCATCGTAAAAATTGCAAACATAGAAGTTGGGGAATTTCCATTATTACTAGCTCCAATGGAGGATGTGAGCGATCCACCTTTTAGATTTGTTTGCAAAAAATATGGTGCTGATTTAATGTACACTGAATTTATTAGCAGCGAAGGTTTAATTAGAGATGCAATAAAAAGCCGTCAGAAATTAGACATTTTTGATTATGAAAAACCAATTGGTATCCAAATTTTTGGAGGGGATGAGGAAGCAATGGCTATGTCTGCAAAAATAGTTGATGCAACTCAGCCTGATTTATTGGATATTAATTTTGGTTGTCCCGTAAAGAAAGTAGTTTGCAAAGGAGCCGGAGCGGGTGTTTTAAAAGATGTGGATTTAATGGTGCGCTTAACAAAAGCCGTTGTCAAATCTACTAATTTACCTGTTACAGTAAAGACGCGTTTAGGTTGGGATGCTAGTATGATTAATATTATGGAGGTTGCAGAACGCCTTCAAGATGTTGGTATTAAAGCTTTAACAGTGCATGGTAGAACACGTGCGCAGATGTATAAAGGTAATGCTAATTGGGAGCCAATAGCAGCTGTAAAAAATAATCCTCGCATGCATATTCCTATTTTTGGTAATGGAGATATTACAACACCTGAAAAGGCTTTAGAGTATAAAAATAAATACGGATTGGATGGTATTATGATTGGGCGTGCAGCTATTGGTTATCCGTGGATTTTTAATGAAATTAAACATTTTTTTAAAACTGGTCAGCATTTACCAAAACCAACTATACATAATAGAGTAGAAGTTGCCTTAACTCATTTTAACAAGTCAATTGAATGGAAAGGGCCTACTTTGGGTGTGCTAGAGATGCGTCCGCATTACAGTAATTATTTTAAAGGAATTGATAATTTTAAAGATACTCGTATGAAATTAGTAACCACTAATAACATTGAAGAAATTAGAGAGTTATTATTTTCAATACCTCAAAAATATTCTTAAAAAAGAATATCTTAATTTTAATTGTAACAAATGTAACCGTTTAATGATTATTGTCATATTATCTTTGTATTGTAGTTGTAAATTTAATTAAACCAACATATTATGGAAATAATCGGGTATATTTCATCAATTTTAATAGGAATTTCTTTGGGACTAATTGGAAGTGGTGGCAGTATATTAACGGTTCCTGTATTAGTATATCTTTTTTCAGTTGATGCCGTGGCAGCAACTTCGTACTCGTTATTCATTGTAGGTTTTACTGCTGCTGTTGGATCAATTGGTTATTTCAAAAAAGGATTAGTAAATATTAAAACTGCTTTGGTTTTTGGTGCACCATCCATCGTTGCTGTTTTTTTAACGAGAGCTTTTATAGTACCAGCAATTCCCAAAGAAGTGTTTTCGGTGAGCGACTTTATGGTTACTAAAAGTATTCTAATGATGTTGTTATTTGCTGTTTTGATGGTTGTAGCATCATTCAGTATGATTAAAAAAGATAAAAAGAAAAAAGAAGAAGATTTAGGTTCGCAAAAATTTAACTATCCTGTTATTTTATTAGAAGGTGCAGTGGTTGGTATTGTAACTGGCTTAGTTGGAGCAGGTGGAGGATTCTTAATTATACCCGCTTTAGTACTTTTATCTAAATTACCTATGAAAGAAGCTGTTGGAACATCATTAGTTATTATAGCTGCCAAATCATTGATAGGTTTTTTTGGCGAAGGTGGAGAAACAGTTATTGATTGGACACTTTTAACTTCCGTAGCAGCTTTTGCAACTGTTGGTATTTTTATAGGAATTTATTTATCTAAAAAAATTGATGGAGCCAAATTAAAACCAATATTTGGTTGGTTCGTATTAACGATGGGTATTTACATCATCATTAAAGAAACACTATTAAAATAAGATGTAACTATTGTTACACATCATAAAATCAGGTATTTGAGTGTAATAAATGTTACCATAAAAAAACATAAAACACAGTATCTTTGACTCATAAAAATTAATAAGTTACAAAATAAACGTAAAAAATAAATCAAATGAAAATAGAACAAATTTATACAGGATGTTTAGCTCAAGGAGCTTATTACATTACTTCTAATGGAGAAGCAGCAATTATTGATCCGCTTCGTGAAACACAACCGTACATGGAAAGACTTGAAAAAGATGGTGTGACATTGAAATATATATTTGAAACGCATTTTCATGCCGATTTCGTTTCAGGTCATTTAGATTTAAGTAAAAAAACTGGGGCAGCAATTGTATATGGTCCTACAGCAAAGCCCGAATTTGAATTTGTTTTAGCTAAAGATGGCGAGGTATTTACTATTGGTAATATTAAAATTAAAGTTTTACATACTCCAGGCCATACGATGGAAAGTACTTGTTTCTTACTAATTGATGAAAGCGGCAAAGATCATGCTTTGTTTAGTGGAGATACATTGTTTTTAGGAGATGTTGGTCGCCCAGATTTAGCACAAAAAGCTGCATCTATGACTCAAGATGAATTAGCAGGTTTATTGTATGATTCTTTAAATAATAAAATCATGCCTTTAGCGGATGATTTAACAATTTATCCTGCTCACGGAGCGGGTTCAGCATGCGGTAAAAACATGATGAAAGAAACGGTTGATACTTTAGGTAATCAAAAGAAAATGAATTACGCTTTAAATCAACCAAATAAAGAAGAGTTTGTAAAAGCCGTTACTGATGGATTATTACCTCCTCCGGGTTATTTTGGAAGTAATGTAGCTATGAATAAAAAAGGAATTGCAAGCTTTGAAACCGTTTTAAATAATGGTATGAGATCGTTAACAGCTGAAGCATTTGAAGGAGCAGTAGAAACAACTGATGCTATTGTACTTGATACAAGAGATGCTGCTCATTTTGCAAAAGGATTCATACCTCGTTCGATTAATATTGGTATTAATGGCGATTTTGCTCCTTGGGTAGGCGCTTTAATTAAAGATGTAAATCAACCAATTTTATTAGTAACTCAACTTGGCAATGAAGAAGAAACTGTAACTCGATTGAGTCGTGTTGGTTTTGATAATGTGCTGGGTCATTTAAAAGGAAGCTTTGAAAATTGGAAAGAAGCGGGAAAAGAAGTAGACACCGTAAATAGAATTACAGCAACTCAATTTGCTAATGAAGTTGATGTGAAAAATAATACAATTGTTGACGTACGACGTGAAAGCGAATATAGAGCTGAACATGTTGAAGAATCTTATAACAAGCCTCTAGATCAAATTAATGGTTGGTTCGCAGAGATGAATGATGAAAAGCCATTTTATATTCACTGTGCAGGTGGTTATAGAAGTATGATTGCAGCTAGTATTTTAAAATCTCGTGGAGTGCATAACTTTAAAGAAATTGAAGGTGGATTTAAAGCAATTGCAGAAGCTGGTGTAGCAAAAACAGATTTTGTTTGCCAAAGTAAATTACAAAAAGCATAAATAAAATTCACTGCCATAGATAGATTTACTAACTATGGCAGTTTATTAAAAATAAAAACATGATAAATTTTAAATCAATTATTGCATTAATGAT
>JBIKOX010000070.1:0-13339 GCA_044357775.1 Bacteroidia bacterium
TACCTATAATATATTTCAAGTAAAATTGAAATAATAATAATTAGTATTTTCAACCTTATAAACTCTTTCGATAAGATAAATTTAGGAATCAACATCTTAGTCTAATACTTTTTTCATACTCATTAATTATATAATAAATTATAAGGCAATAGCATAAATGCATTACAACTTCAATAGCAACATATACGATTAGAAAATTAGAAATACTTAAGTTCTTGAAAAAGTACAAAGAACAGATAGCAAGAAAATAAACAATTTGCCATCGGCTATTTAACTTCAATTTATTAAATGTAATAAATACTGATGAAAACGTTGATCCTATAAAATTTAATGCAAAGCTAAAAATTAAGATTTGAGAAAATTTTCCAGAAAGCTCATAATTTGAGCCAAAAGCAAAACCAAATAACCATGGACCAAACAAAAATATAACCATCAACTCCAAAATAATAACTGAAAGCAAAACCAAAAACACATTTTTAAAATCACCTTTTATACTTAATGAATCGTGCTTTTTTGATGTAATTTGCTGGAATAATACCTGAGAAATTGTGGACGAAATAAATATTAATGGCACCGATAAAACCAATTTTGACAAATCTAGGTATCCCACAGTTTCTGTGGAATATATTTTATTAATAAACAAAAAAGGTAATATATTGGCCGCGCTACTGAGTAAAGTTGGCAATACATTATACTTAGGATAATCTTTATACTTATTTGCTACAAAATGTATTTTATTTGCAGAAATCTGTTTAAGTGAAAAAAAGTTTTTTATAATTTGCTTAACTCCCGAAATTACATTTGCTAAATTTCCCAATAAATCGCCAATAAATAAACCTCCTGGTATCCTTAATACACCAAAAGTTGTTTGCACGCTCCCTTCAACAAGTCTTCTAATAATTTTATTAGTAGTGGAAGCCTTAAATGCTTTTTGACGAATTAGCCAATAATTCATACTCTGATAGCAGCCATAAAGCAAACTTCCAAAAGGTAACAAATACAAATAATTTGAATAAGCCAAAGGGAAATTTAAAAATTGCACTAAGTCATTTTTAAAAAACAGCAATGCTGTAAAAATAAGAACTGTAAATACAACATTGATTATAAATGTAAGAGATAATAAATTTGCAGCTTCGTTATTGTATTTAGGTAAAACAATTGCTGCTTCGTATCGTAAAGCCGAAACAATTGTAACAACGCCAAAAAGATTCAAGTAAACTGCCATGGCACCAAAATCTTCGGGGCTATATAATCTTCTTAAAAAAGGGTGTAAAATAAAAGGAATTGCTTGAGCTACAATTGTTCCCAAAACAAGTGTGAAAGTGTTTTTAGTGAAATCTGAAGTGGAAGGGAAAAACTTTTTAAACATATTCTAAAAATATAAAGCAAAAAATATAAATGAAAATGTTTTCACTTTAAAATAAAATGTATTACTTCTTAAAAATAGTATGTACCCTAACATATTATAATTTAATGCAATATAAGCATAATTTTAACGTTTAATATTACAAATTATAAAAACCTAATTTACCTTGTAACATGCTTTAATAAGTGAATATAGATTAATTACAATGTTAAAAAGACAAGCTAATTTCAATAAAACTACCATACCTACCTCTTGATTAGATAAAATAAAATTAGAATTAGCAATTTAACCGAATTACCTTAAATTTGCTGAACAAAAATCAAAATTAAAGAATCGATATTTCTTTTCGGATTTTTGAATTTAAATATTTCAATCATCGTATTTTAGATGAAACTAAAAAAATAAATCACATTATTCATTCATGTTTTTAGAAAAATTTATTAATTGCATTTGATGAGTTAAATTTTATGACAATTTTAAAACACATTAAACATAATGAAATAGACTTTACTAAATGGGATGAAACTATTTTATCAAGCGAATTTCCCTTTGTATTTGCTCAATCATATTATTTAAATGCAACAAGTCCTGGATGGGAAGCCCTAATAATTGAAGATTATGAAAGTGTTTTTCCGTTAACAATTAAAACTAAATTTGGTTATAAATATTTGCCTCAACCACCTTTTACTTCGCAATTAGGTGCGTTTGGTAAATTAAATTTAGAAACCGAATTACTTTTTTACAATTATATTATTGAAAATTTTACTTTAATTGATTTAGAATTAAATTATTTAAATCAATTAAAAAATGAATTTATCTCTCCTAAAAAAACATATGTATTAAATTACAAAAACAACTTTCAATTTAATAAAAACACTAAACGTAATATTACAAAGGCTCAAAATAGTGGTCTAATAGTCCAAAAGGTTTTTGGTACCGATGTATTACTTTTATCACAGCAGTACATTAACCCTTTTTTAAAAGAAGAAATTCATTTATCTGATAAAACTATAAAATTGCTAGATAATTTACTAATCAATGCACAAAAAGCCCAGCAAGTATTTACGTTTAAAGTAATTGACGATAATGGAAATATAAAGGCATTGGGGCATTTTTTATCAAATGGAATTCATACGTTATATTTAAAAGGAGTTGTACTAGATAGAAATGAAAATTCTGGAAGTATGCACTTGTTAATAAAACACGCTATTGAATATTTTGCAGATAAATCTATACTATTTGATTTTTCTGGGGGATCAAAAAAAGGGTTAGGTGATTTTTACGCTGGTTTTGGAGGGGAAGTGATGAGTTATGGTTTTTTACAAATTAATAGTTTACCTAAAATCCTTAAACTTTTTAAAAACAAAAAGTAAAAAAATTACAAACTGTTTTTTTTGTAAAAATAAACAGTTTCCTTAGTAGATAAAAGCGTGTAAGTAAATTTCAATTTGTAGTTTTTATCAAAAAAAACACCATACTGAGCAAACATACTTTTAAACTTTAAATTATGGTACACTTTAGATGGAACAACAATAAGTTCAAATGAATCATCAAAATGCTCTCTATTTAAAATATACTTATCTGCCTCTATGTAATTTTCTCCATCTGACATGGGACATTCAGGGAAAGTACTTTTATTAGCAATGTAATTCAAACCCATGTAACTAAAAAAGGTAACTACTTTTTTTGTTGACGGACTAAGTTTATTTATAACACTATTCATGGTTGAATAATCAATAAACCGTTGCTTACTTTCATATAGTCCATCTAAATATGGATGAAAATGAATGGGTATATTTTTTTCTAATAAATTGCCTTGCCTATATGGAGTTTTAACTGCTCCAAAATAATCAACAGAAAACACAAAAGCACATACAAAAACCGAACTTATTGGTAGATAAAAAAAATCTATTTTGCTTTTACAAGACATCAACAAAATAATACCAGCTAAACTAAAACACATGGTTTGAGAAGCTGTATAATAAAACATATTGTTTGTGCCTAACATTAATCCCACGGGAAGCACCATGAGTATAAATGAAATTATGTGTATTTCAGATAAATAATCTATTTTAACTAAAGAACTTTTATTCAATATAATGTATATAAATCCATTTAAAATAAGCAAACAAAATACCATAAAATCATTATAAAGGTTTTGACTATTCCCTTTAAAAAACAGTACAGCAAAGCCAAGATTTACTAAAATTGGAATGTAATTTATAATTTTACTTTTTGATTTATTAAATAGACGAATAGCTAAAGTTAACAAGATTATACAAACCAAATAGTTCAAATAATTCAATTGATAACACAAGTAAATAAAACCATGAAATTGTTCCAGATAAGATCCAGTACTCATATACTTTAAATCAAATATGGCGACTTTGTAATTAGAAATAATATTCAATAAATGATTGTAATCATTTATGAAAATAAAATAAGAAATTAATATTCCACTAAAAAAAGTAATGATTTTTATACTCCAAAATTGTCTATTAAACATAAAATTTATGAAAACATAAATCATAATCATAATTACTGAATTTGGAAATTTAACCAAAAACAAACAAAATGTAAGAATACCATAACCAAATGAAGTCAGCAGCTGAACTGTTTTTAATTTATTAATAAGTTCAATAAATATTAAAGAAAAACAAAATAAACTTAGAATTAATGTCCATGTATTATAAGACAATGTCATTGGCAAATAATCGTAATTTACAAACGAAGCCATAACGATAGATACTGAGATTAAAAGCATATTGTTTTTTGACAATACACAATTATTTTTCCTCAAGTAAAAAAATAAACAATAAATAAAAGTAGAAATTGCAACAATTTGAAAAACCAACTTAGTAATTCGTAAATTAATGACGGATAATTCCCCTAAACATGATAAGCTATTAAGAATCCCAAAATTTTGAGTTAAATAAATATTTAATTTTGGGTGCTCAGTAAAATATAAATAATATGTTTCATCAGTAATTTCAAAACCTTTGTTTGAAAAATAAAAAACACAATAAATAAATATAGCAACTGATATTAAACCAAAAATTACAGAGAATAAAACAAAAAGTGATTTAAACTTCGACATACAAATTATTGAAAATAAATTAAATATTAAGATTTTTTTATCGAACTTGAGAGATGTATTTTAAATATAAAGAAAGTCTTGCAAAAAAATAAGCCAACCATTTCTAACTCAATATTTGCTTTAAAAGTACAATTTGCTCCTGCGTTCCTAAAACAAATAATTTCGACTCTGCAATTATTAGCGTATCAGCACTAGGATTTACTATATACTCACCTTGCGCTGTTTTATAGCCAATTATGTTAGCACCAGAGCGATTTCTAATTTCTAAATCTTTTAAGGTTTTGTTTTTTAATTCTTCGGGAATTCTATCAAACGATATTTCTTCGAGACTTATGTTATCTCCTACTTCGGCAGTAATATGATCTATAAATTCCATCACATCAGGTTTCATAACTAAGGATGCCATATGCGCTCCACCAACTTTATCTGGCATAATTACATTATTAGCACCTGCTATTTTTAATTTAGTATCTGAATTATCTTCACTTGCGCGAGAAATAATCGTTAAGTTTTTATTCAAATTTCTGGCTGTTAGCACAATAAACAAATTATCTGCATCCAAAGGCAACGTGGTTATTAAAGCTTGCGCCCGCAAAATACCGGCCTTTATCAAAACTTCATCTTGCGTGCTATCACCCGTAATTACTAAATCACTAAATTTATGATTAAGAGTAGAGGTTAACGCTGTTTTATTTTCTATAACAACAAATCGTTTTTTGTGCTTTTTAAGAACTTGAGCTGCCTGACGGCCATTGCGCCCATAACCACAAATAATGACATGATTTGATAATTTTTCGATTGTTGAGTTCAATTTTCTGTTTTTAAAAAATTCGTTAAACTCGCCATCAATCACAAATTTTGTAATTGAAGATACTGCGTAAGCAAATGTACCAAAACTTGTGATAATTAAAAAGGCGGTGAACAATTTACCATTTATACTTAATGGAGCTACTTCGCCATAACCTACTGTAGCAACTGTAATAATAGTCATATAAAATGCATCAAACCACGAAAAATTATCAATTAAAACATAACCAATAGTTCCTATTAACCACAATGACAGCAAAATTAAAAGCGGTGCATAAAATCGATAATAGGATTTAATAATGTTGTACATAATAATGCCAAATTAAGAAAAAAAACTTGGATTTTGAAAGATAAGATTTGTGAAGAGCTTCTTACAAGTCCCAAACGCTTTTACGACGGCGGTACTTTGATGGTTTAAAATATTCTTTATTTTCTAAAATGAAGGCCATCATAAAATAAATAATAATTGGTGAACCAAAAGTAAAAAAAGACAAGTAAATAAAATACATACGAATATTGGTGGTATTAATTCCCAATTTCTTACCCCACCATTCGCAAACGCCAAAAGCCCTTTGTTCAAACCAATATTTTATTTTATCTACCATTTAAATACAAAGATAAAAAAAACAAGGCATGATTTAAAATTACGAAGATTTTTTTAATAAAAACTCTGACACATTACACTTGAGGCAAGCTTTTTTTGTGCAAAAGTTGTCAAATAATTGTATCTGCGCTTGACTTTCCAACGCATTCAAAGGTTTTATTCCTAATTTAATAAATTCCTTTGTCTTTGTATTCACCTCATAAGGTAATTGAGTTAGTAGGTCAATCGCGTAATCAATATATTCTTGATTTTGCTTATGTTTAGATATAAAAAATAAATAAGGAATAATGGTGTTAATTACTATTGATTGAACTGCAATGGCGCCAAAAGGTTTTGCGCTATCTTGCGTTTCAACATCAAACCTAAAATGATTTGCCCAATAAATACTTGGCGAGATGCTGAAAAAAACTTTAATCATTTTTATAGATGGTTTTGATTCAAGAAAATGATATAAAGATTGTTGCTTGCAAATTAAACTTGCTAATTGAGAAATACGTATTGTTGGGAAATTTGCCGGACGCGTTTTTGAAAACTTCCAGACAACTTTTTTTAAAGGAATTAACTGATGTTTTTGTCGTAAAAACTCAAACTCATTTTGTAGCTGTGTAGGATATTTATCTTGATACAAGTCATCTAAAAATCCTGCTACACCATATAGAAGTGATTCAATTTGGGTTTCATTATCAGAGTATTTTTTTAGAATTGAATAAGGTAATGACTTCCCCAACATTTCAAAAGCATCATTATTTATTTTAAATCCAAAATTCCGACAAAGCAATAAATAGAGTGCTTCCTCATAATTTTGTTTGCAATACTCAAACAAATGAGCAATATAATCTGTTTTTTCTTCAATCCTCGACACAACTAATCTATCTAACCATGATTTCCAAATAATATCAGGAACATCTAATATAGATTTGCCACAAGGAATACTTTGCTTTGAAAGTTTTAATTGATTGTATTGATTTATCAAACCTGGTTTAATGTAACGCTTTAATTCAATTACTGATACATTATAAGTTTCATTTTGTGGTAACGCTAAATCATGCTCATAAACAACGTGCAGCACTAAATTATCATAAGATTTATCTTTTTGATGGTGATGCTTTAACCAATCAGATGTTTTGATATGAATTTCAACATTACCTGCTAATAAAATACCATTGATGATAACTTTTGAATTGAAAAAATCGGGACCAGAATCTTGATTATGCTCGCCAATCGAAATTATTTCAATAGTTTCATGCTTTGATCCAATAAACTTAGATTGACCAAGTAATTTATATTTCCAAATTGTATGAAGCAGTTCTTCATCCATAAATTATTAAAGTTAACCAGAAACTGAAATAGTTTAAATTAGTTGACATTTATACACTAGCCAATCTTACAATAACCTTAAATAGTGATGATTTCAAAAACTATTAATTTCCAGTAACAGCAGCTGCTTTCATGGATAAAATATATTTGGTTAAAGCGTCTTTTTGTGCTGCTGTTAAATTTGCCTTTGGCGACATATCGTCAATTTCGTGTAACCAACTTGCTTCTGAACGATTAAAAATATTTTTTTGACCATGGCAATTTGTGCAAGCTCCAGTATAAATTGAATAACCCTCGTTTAATTGAAAAGCAGTAGCATCAGGATACTTAGTCTTAATTGCGGTTAATTGAGTTTCTCCTGGTAGAAGAGTTACGATAGGAGTTGAACTTTTTTTTGTAGAACCACATGCCGTAAATAAAACTGTTACCGCTACAATTGTTAATGATTTGAAAATTGTCATTTTTTTAGATTTTAAAATTATGGTGAAAATAAATAAAATATAGGTCAAATAAGTTATAATATAGTATTGCACGCTTTCGATTTGTTCATTTTTATAGGCAATCACTATTTTTAAATTAGTAATATAACCTAATTAAGTATTAATTTTATTGCATCCTCTTTGGTATCAGTAACTTTAAAAAGTGTGTTTAGTTTTGTAATAATTAATAAATCGTTTACTTTTTTACTGACATTAAAAATAGTGCTCTCTCCCCCATTTGTTCTAGTTTTAGTTAATAATTGAATTAACACATTTAACCCGCTGCTATTGATGTATTTTAAATCAGATAAATCAATAACAAATTTATTTTTACCTAATTGCAACAATTCTTCTACCGTTTTCATTAAATCTATTGCTTGATTTTTATCGATCAATTCTCCTTTTAAAACTAATACTTGAATATTATTTTCTTCGGCTATACTATAATCTAATACCATATTAATTTACGATTGAATTTTAATATTATAAATTTAATACAAATTCTTTGGTTTACACTTGTTCTATTTATAAAAAATCATTTAACTAATCCTGACTTTTTATGTTCGCAAATTCCGTTTTCTTTCAATACACGACACTTCGCAAAGAAATTTAACGAATGATGAAACACATCAAAGTTGAGCATATCCTCAGCCATTTTTTGAATTTGCATAATACGAGGGTCACAAAATTCAAACACTTTTTCGCAATCACTACATATTAGATGATCATGCTGTTTGAATTTGTAAGCTTTTTCAAACTGCGCTAAATTTTTACCAAACTGATGCTTAGTAACCAAGCCTGCATCTAATAATAATTCGATATTATTGTACAAAGTAGCTCTACTAACGCGATACTTTTTATTTTTCATCATCACGTAAAGTCCTTCTATATCAAAATGACCATCGTGCGAGTAAATTTCATTTAAAATAGCAAAACGTTCAGATGTTTTACGATGTTTATTTTTCTCGAGGTAATCTGTTAGTATTTTTTCTACTGCTTCTTTTGTCTCTTGTGTCATCAATATTATTATTAATTACTATCTATTCTTGTTACCGTGGTTACTCCTTTTACTTTTACTAAATTATCTATTAAATGATTTAAATGTTTTGCATCATGCACAAACACCATAATTGTTCCATCAAATATACCATCTTCCGTATCAAAACTAATGGAACGCATATTAATATTTAATTGACTCGAAATTATCTTTGTGATATTATTAACCAATCCAATTTCATCCGTTCCCTTTATTTTTATCCCTGCTAAAAAAGAAATTAAATGGTCATTGTTCCATTTTGCTTTTACAACTCGATAGGCATAATTTGATAGTAATTTAACGGCATTTGGGCAATTTACTCGGTGTATTTTTATACCTTCGCTCACTGTTACAAAACCAAATACGTCATCCCCCGGAATGGGGCTGCAACATGGAGATAAGCCATAATCTAATTTTTGCATGTCATCTCCAATTACTAGCATATCCGAGCTTCCCCGCACATTAGTAACTAGTTCTTCAATTTTATTTTCTTTTTTCTTAGGCTTGTATTTTTCAGGATGCAATTTAAAATCAAGAAACTCCTTAATTTCTTTAATATCAACATTTCCTAAAGCCGCTCTATAAAATAATTCGCTAGTTGAAGGTAATTTTAAAAAGCTTACAAATTCCTTTAAATTTTGCGTTGTATAACCTAACTTGCATTTACTAAATTTTTTCTCTAAAATATCTTTACCTCCTTCTGCAACCTTGCGCCTATTTTCTTTTAAAGCACTTTTTATTTTAGATTTAGCCCTTGCTGTTACAACATAATTTATCCAATCGTCCTTAGGAAATTGTTTATTTGATGTTAAAATTTCAACTTGGTCGCCGCTTTTTAATTGATAACTTAAAGGCACTAGTTTATGGTTCACTTTAGCTCCAATGCATTGCTCGCCAACTTTGGTATGAATTTCAAAAGCAAAATCTAAGGCAGTTGCTGTTAGTGGTAATGATCGCATCTCGCCTGTTGGAGTAAATAAAAATATCTCATCAGCAAATAAATTCAACTTAAAATCATCAATAAATTCTAAGGCGTTTGGATCTGGATTGTCAAGCATTTCGCGAATACGGCGCAACCAAACCTCTAAATTATTTTCCTTCTCAGCTGCTGATTCTTTATATTTCCAATGTGCTGCATAACCCATTTCAGCTAATTCATCCATCCTCACAGTTCTAATCTGCACTTCTACCCATTTTCCTAATGGGCCCATTACGGTAGTATGCAAACTTTCATAACCATTACTTTTAGGCGTTGAAATCCAATCTCTTAAACGATCCGGATTTGGGTGATAAAAATCGGTAATAATGGAGTAAATTTTCCAACAATCCGATTTTTCCTTATCCATCGGCGTATCAATAACAATTCGAATAGCAAATAAATCATAAATTTCTTCAAACTGAACGCCTTTATTTTTAATCTTATTGTAAATAGAATAAATAGATTTTGGTCGGCCAAATATTTTAAATTTAAAACCTTGCTCCTTTAAAATATCGTTTAAAGGATCAATAAAATTTTTAATAAATTTTTTGCGCATTGGTTCGGTTTCTTCCAACTTTTGCACAACTTCTTTAAACCATTCTTCATTGGTATATTTTAATCCTAAATCTTCTAATTCCGATTTGATTGCATTTAATCCTAATCTGTGAGCCAGTGGTGCATACAAGTACAAGGTTTCGCCTGCAATTTTCATTTGCTTGTCACGTTTCATATGATCAAGCGTGCGCATATTGTGCAATCTATCTGCTAATTTTATTAAAATAACCCTCACGTCTTCCGAAAGCGTTAATAACATTTTTCTAAAATTCTCAGCTTGAATAGAGGATGTATGATCAAATACACCCGAAATTTTTGTCAATCCATCAATAATTTGTGCTACTCTATCACCAAACATTCCTTTAATGTCATCTAAAGTTACATCGGTATCTTCAACTGTATCATGCAATAAAGCGCAAACAATGGCTGTTGTTCCAAGTCCAATTTCTTCGGCGCAAATTTGAGCTACAGCAATGGGATGATAAATATAAGGCTCTCCAGATTTGCGTCGCATTTCTTTATGAGCTTCAACAGAAACTTCGAACGCCTTTCTAATAATTTCCTTATCGCCTTTTTCTAAACGACGCTTACATGCCTTAATTAAATTTTTATAACGACTTAAAATCTCTTTTCTTTCAACTTCGATATCAATTTCCATAAGCATATTTTGTGTGTATGAAGGTAATTTTTTTTATTTATACTATCAATAGTCTAACTTAAGTTATATACATTTGATTGAATGAAACTATTTCAATATTTATTCTATTTTTTTAGATCGCTTTATTATAGAGGTTTTATAAATACTTTTAAGTTGCTAACTTATGAAAGAAAATACGAAAAAAAGTTAGGAATAAACACACATAGCATTGTTAACCTTAACTCTTTAACTTTGGCTGGCGCAAACTCTGAGCAAAATCATCATTACCAAGGTGCTAGTTATTTTATTTTATTTTCAATTTTAAATAAACTTCCAGAGGACATTAAACATAGCAATTTCGTTGATTATGGATGCGGCAAAGGCAGAGCTTTATTTGTTGCTGAGCAATGTGGTTTTACCAAATTAACTGGTGTAGATATTGCAAAAGAATTAATAGATGACGCTAATGCTAACAAACTCGTTTATCAGAAAAAAAACAATCAAAGTGAATTTCATTTTTTGTTTAATGATGCTACAACTTTCCAAATACCTGAAAACACAAGCGTTTTTTATTTTTTCAATCCCTTTGGTATAGATATTTTACAGAAAGTAATACAGAATATAAAAGAGAGCTTAAAACAAAATCCAAGAAAAATATATTGTATATATCTTAATCCTAAATATAAATCAGTTTTTGATAACAGCGGATTTAAACAATTTTGCGAAATAAAAAATAAGCGCTACTTAGAGGGAATTATTTATATTAACTAATTTAGGTTACATGTAGATTTATTTTCTACCATTATTTAATTGGTTCATCATCATCTTTATATTTATTATAATCTAATTTGTTTCCCCAAAAGTTCATTTGCTGTTTAATCCATGCTTTACGATTACTAATATAACTATTGGCTGGATTAGCTTTTAACCTAATTGGATTAGGCAATATAGCAGCAATGGCGGCAGCTTCATCTTTTGTTAATTTTTTAGCTGACTTATGAAACCAATGTTGCGATGCTGCTTCAGCGCCATAAATTCCATTTCCCATTTCAATACTATTTAGGTATACCTCCATTATGCGTTCTTTACTCCAAAAAACCTCTATTAATAAAGTAAACCAAGCTTCTAGTGCTTTTCTTAGGTAACTCCTACCCTGCCATAAAAATACATTTTTGGCTGTTTGCTGTGTGATAGTGCTTCCACCTCTAATTCGTTTTCCTTTCTGATTTTCTGCTATCGCCTTTTTAATAGCGCCAATATCAAAGCCAAAATGCTTTAAATAATTTTGGTCCTCACTGCAAACTACTGCTAATTGGAGTTTTGGAGAAATATCTTCTAATGGCACCCAATCGTGTTCCATAATAATCCCTTGGCCATTTTTAAATTGTTCAACATCTCTAATCAACATTAAAGGTGTAATTGGAACTGGCACCCATCGATAAACTACAACCGATAAAATAGATAGAATGAAAAACGTTAATAACGTTCGCCAAAGTATAGTCCAAAATCTTCCTAATAATTTTCGCATAAAACAGTAAAACTATTGTATTATTTAACCTAAGTTTGTTGTCTAAATTATTTTTAACAACATTTCTTTTTTAATAACATGTCAAAAAAAACAACATATATTATTATACTTATTGCACTATTTGGAGTTGCTGGATTGAAAATTTTCAATAAATATAGAGTAGCACCTACTATTGAAATATCAAAATTAAATGTCGTAGATCAAGACACTAACAAGTTTGACATAACATCGTTAAAAGGCAAAAAGGTCATTGTAAGTTTTTATGCATCTTGGTGCCCTAATTGCATTGAGGAATTGCAAGTTTTAAATAGTATAAAAAATAGTAAATTAGCTGATATAGAAGTGCTAGCAATCACCGATGAAAGTATTGAAAAATTAGTTGCATTTAAAACAAAAACGCAATACCCATTTACATTTTTAAAACTTAATGCTTCGTTTCCTGAAATTGGCATAAATTCAATACCTGTTACCTATTTATTAAATACAAAGGGCGAAGTTGTTTATAATAATGTCGGTTATATTGAATGGAATGATGAATCAACTTTAAATCACTTAAAAAGCTTGATGGAATAGTTAAATTCTTGTTCCAACACAATTTATTCAATACCTTTAGTGACTATTTTTTTAGAACAATTATGACAAAAATTAAATTTGGTACCGATGGCTGGCGAGCAATTATAGCGCAAGAATTTACAGTAGAAAATGTTGCTCGCGTTACCGAAGCAACAGCTGTTTGGTTAAATAAAAATTTTGAAAACCCAAGTGTTGTGCTCGGTCACGATTGCCGTTTTGCAGGCGAATTGTTTGCGCACACTGCTGCAAAAATTTTAGTAGCTCACAATATTAAAGTGTTTTTGGCGAAAGATTTTATTAGTACTCCCATGATTTCTTTAGGAACAGTAAGGCATAAAGCTAGCATAGGAGTTATTATTAC
>JBIKOX010000078.1:0-12529 GCA_044357775.1 Bacteroidia bacterium
AGTAGTTTATAATGAAATTGTGATGCCTAACTTTGACGCCAAAACAGCCCTTAATACGGCAGTTTGGTCGGACGGTACTTATTTTATTATTTTGGTGAACCAAAATGGAACTACTGTTTTATCGAAGAAAATTATAGTGCAACATTAACTAAATTATTATTTTAGCGGAATACAAATTGATTTATCTTAAAGTTATATTAAATTTGAAATAGTTATTATTATATTCATCAACTTAGAACCGAATTAAATGATGTTTTTGCGTGTAAGAAATTTATTTTTTTGTTTAACTTTAATTGTAAGTTTAACCGGCATCAGCCAAAGCTTATTAATTGATCCAGCTGCAGAGGGAGGATTTGAGTTAGCTGGAGGAATTGCTGGTAATGGCTGGACGGTTGTTAACTCCACTATCAATCAATGGCAATCCTCTGGTGTTGCAGGTGCTTATTCTGGTTCAAATTCTGCATTTATTTCCAACAATAGTGGCGTTAGTTATGGATATGATGTTACCACGTTTCAAACGTCGCATTTTTATCGCGATGTTATGGTTCCTGCAGGTAACTCTTCTATTAATTTAAAATTTCAATATAAATCAATTAGTGAACCATTTTGGGATAGATTATTAGTTTACGTTGCTTCAACTACTTTAGTTCCTGTGTCAGATTTGCCTGCATCAAGTACTGCAACTTTAGCAGGTGCAACATTAGTTTATGAAGATACAGCTAATGTAGCCAATTACCAGCAGGTAAATTTATTTTTACCATCTTCGTTAGCGGGCACAACATTCAGGTTAATTTTCACATGGCAAAATGATGACTCTGGAGGCAATAGCGCAGTCCCAGCATCTGTTGATGATATTTTTTTATATAACGCTTCGCCTGCTGCTCTAAATGGAATATATACAATTAATAATGCAGTAGTTACATCAACTAATTTACCAGTGTCTGGTGGCAATTTTAATAGTTTTACAGATGCCGTTAATTATTTAAATATAAACGGAATATCTGGCCCTGTTACTTTTAATGTAAGTGCAGGACAAACATTTTCTGAGAATTCACAAATTATTACAGCAAGTGGTACAGCCTCTTTTCCGATTATTTTTCAAAAATCAGGATTTGGCGCTAATCCTAAATTTATAGGAATGAATGGCACTGGCGCGTTGGATGCTTGTTTTTCAATTAAAGGAAGTGATTATATTACATTTGATGGAATAGATGTTGAAACTTTTAGTGGGTCAGGCACTGGAAATTTAAAAATGGAATTTGGTTACTATCTTTTGAATAATTCAGCAACGAATGGTACAAAAAAAGTAAGTATTAAAAATTGTAAAATAAGTTTAGATAGAGCAAATAATTGTATTGGAATTTTTCAGAATGTAAGTACAGTGCCAACAAGTAAATCTGGCACCAATAGTGCTAATACATTTGATAACCTTACCATTGAAAATAGTTTTCAGGGCATTTATTTAAACGGTAATGCAACTTATTTGGACGATTCTATTCAAATAAAAAATTGTTTTATTGGAGGAAATATTGCTTTTGATATTGGTGGAGGAAATTTAAGCAATGCTTGCGCAGGTGTTTGGGTTATCAATCAAAAAAATTGTAAAATATTTAATAACACCATAAAAAATGTGGCTACCATAAATAAGGCAGATGGTATTTTTGTTAATGGAGGTTATGGTATTTGCGAAGTTTATAATAATAAAATAACGGCAATTAAAAATAATGGTAGCGCTAGTACACAATTTGCTAATGGCATTAGGGCTGATGTGCCAGCTGCGGCAGCGGGTGCGCAAACCATTCGAGTTTATAATAATTTTATTTCAGATATTACTTCTGCTTATAGTGGTGCTAATACTTCAATTAGAATTGCGAAGGGTATTTCCTTACAATCGGCTGGCGGCGGGAATACGGTATCTGTTATTGAGGTAACTCATAATTCAGTAAATATTGATGGCAGTAATTCGCCTAATTGTTCAAGTTCTTGTCTTGAAGTATTTACAACTTCGGGCCCTATTTATAAAGTAAGGAGTAATATTTTTTCAAATAGTACAGTCGCGCAAACCGCAGCTGCTAAGCACTATTGTTGGCGCAGTACTTCTGCTGCTTCAATTGGCAACACTGGCTCTGTATCTAATAACAATGATTTATATGTTGCAAATAACACTAATGGATTTGTTGGTAATGGTGGCGTAAGCGCAGGAACAGATCTTAATTTTGCTTCTTGGAAAGCCACTTTTAGTCAAGATCTTAATTCTGTTTCAGTTGATCCGATTTTTAATTCAACTACTGATTTGCATATTTTAAATCCTGCTCTAAATTCATCGGCAGCAAGTGCTTCGTTAACAGCTTACATAACAACAGACATTGACGGACAAACGCGAACACAGCCAAGCGATATAGGTGCGGATGAATTTACTCCTTTAAATTTCGATTTAAAACCGTTAGCAATTATTAATCCTTTAACTACTGGCTGTTATTCATCTTCTCAACCTGTGTCAGCAAGTATAAAAAATAATACGGGTGTTCCGCTTGATTTTTCTGTAAACCCGGCAAACGTTATAGTGCAAGTTTCGGGTGCCGCTTCGCAAACCATTTCATTAGCCATAAATACAGGTACATTAAATGCATTTACAACAACAACAGTAGCAATTGGTAATATAAATATGTCAACTTACGGTACTTATTCATTAAATTGCTATACCTCGTTAGTGCAAGATCAAAATAATTCAAATGATACTATTTACAATTCCACGCGAGTAAATTTGGCCCCTGCCAATCTTCCGCAAGTTGTTGATTTTACAAGTTTTACGGGAGTTAATTTAAATACATTATTCCCAGGATGGAGTGTAGCTAACGGTTCGGTTCCTACTGGCACAGCATCTTTATGGGCTGCGGGCAATGTTGTTAATACAAATGCAAGAATTACAATGAATGGTACTACAAAAAAAGAGTGGATTGTATCACCAAAAATTGTCCCTACTTTTAATTCTATTATTTCGTATAAAGTCGGTGTAACTGCTGTAGGGAATAATAACGCAGGAACAATGGGTGCTGATGATAATTTACAATTGATGATTTCTACAGATTGTGGTAGTTCATTTCAAATGCTTAATACAATAAATTCTGCATCAGGATTAACAAATTCGTTCAGTCAGTTTTTCTATCAACTTAATAGTTATGCTGGTCAGGAAATAATTCTTGCTTTTTACGCACTTGAGGGTGCCACAGTAAACAATTACGATTTGCATTTAGAGGACATTAATATTTCTAATGTTCCTGTGTATGATTTATCCGTGAATAGTTTAGTAGAACCCCAACAAAAAAACTGCTATACCGGTACTGAACAATTTGTTGTCGGTTTAAAAAATGAAGGACCAACCACATTAGACTTCGCTATTGAAAATGTTACGTTGGTTGGTGAGATAAATGGCATTGGAACTTATTCGTTAAATTTAAATTCAGGTAGCATAAACGCTGCGGCCTCTCAAACTTATGCGCTTGCATCAAACATAAATATGCAGCCTGTAGGTATTTATAAATTTACTTCTTACGCTTATTTTGTTTCTGGTGATGCAAATCATTCAAATGATACGTTAAGAAAATTAATTTTCACACAAAATCCTAGTGTTGTATTTTCTTCACCTAATTTAGTGATTTGTAAAAATGATAGCGTTGCAATCAATCCGCTGGTTACCATAAATGGATTAGCAGTTGATACGATTGCACCAATAAAAAATACAGATGGCGCATTTGCCATTCCTGATAATGATTTAGCTGGGATTACATCAACTATTCAAGTGAGTGGAGTAGGTGGTTTTGCTTCACAACTATTAGAAGTAAGAATTGATTCGTTGCTTCATACCTACGATGGTGATTTAATAATTACGTTGATTGCTCCAGATAATTCTGCCATTCAATTGTCTGCAAATAATGGTGCTATTGGTGATAATTATATTGGAACAGTATTTAAAAATAATAGTTTAAATGCAATCAGTAATGGCAGTGCTCCTTTTACAGGTACGTATTCACCTACTCAATCTATTGATTTATTAACTGGTTTAGCAAGTGGAATGTGGAAGTTAAATGTTAAAGATATTTCCTTAAATGAAATTGGAACTTTTTATAGATGGAGTTTGGTATTTAAATCGCCTAATACATTATCTACTTTTACATGGAGTCCGTCAACTAATTTATCTTCTTCTAATTCAATTAATCCAAATTCTTCCCCTGCTGCAAATACTCAGTATACCTTAACTATTTCCGACTTTAACGGATGCGAGGCATCTGCTGTGCAAACTATTAGTGTAAATGCTATACCAGTAATTTCTGTAAACTCAGGAGCTATTTGTGCAGGTCAATCATTTACAATGGTTGCAAGTGGTGCAACAACTTATACGTATTCAAACGGAAGTAATATTGTAATCCCTTCTGGAAATGAATCTTATACAGTAACTGGTGCAGGTGCTAACGGCTGTGAAAATTCAGCAATAAGTACAGTAACAGTAAATGCATTACCGTTAGTTTCTGTAAACTCAGGCGCTATTTGTGCAGGTCAATCATTTACAATGGTTCCAACTGGTGCAACAACTTATACATATTCAAACGGAAGTAATATTGTAATTCCTTCTGGAAATGAATCTTATACAGTAACTGGAACTGATAATAATGGTTGCGAGAACTCTGGCATAAGTACATTAACAGTAAATGCTATTCCGGTAATATCATTAGGAAATGATACTGCTATTTGTCAGGGCAATGCAATTGTGTTAGATGCAGGTGCAGGTTTTGATAGTTATAGTTGGAATGGTGGATTAGCTTCTACCCAGCAATATAGCGTGAATCAGCAGGGCGACTATTCGGTGGTAGTTACTAATACAAATAATTGCAGTAATTCGGATACCATTGTTTTAACAGTAAATCAAATTCCAACGATTGTTTTTGCTTATTCAAGCGATTCACTTTGTAGTAATGGACAAGCAATCACTTTTACAACTAGTCCGGCAGGAGGAATTTATTCAGGAAATGCAATTGATCAGTTTGGCGTATTTAATCCTCAAGCTGCAAGTGTTGGTTCAAATACAATATATTATGAGCTTACAAGTGCGAGTGGCTGTTATGGTAAAGATTCAGCACTAGTTGAAGTATTACCAAAACCAATAGTAAGTTTTTCTTTAGGATCTCCTACTTTATGTATTACTGCTAGTACTCTTGCGTTAACTAACGGTCTGCCAGTTGGCGGAACTTATGTAGGAAATGGTGTTGTTGCAGCAAATACATTTGACCCTGCAGTTTCAGGTTCTGGCAATCAAATCATCACTTATTCGTATGCAGATCAATATGGTTGTTCGGATGTGGCAACCGATTCAGTATATGTAGATTTATGCACTGGTTTTATGGCGCTTCAAAATGCTGCTATAAAAGTTTATCCAAATCCTGCAACAGATATTCTTCATATTGATAATTTGCAAAGTGCTTCTGTAATTAGTATTTTAGATGTAACAGGTAAAGAAATTATTAAATTTAGTAGTGATAAATTAGATACAACTATTTCCTTAATTAATTTATCTTCTGGACTTTATTTTATTAAAATCCAAACTATGGAAAAAGAAATTTTAATACATAAAATCTTAAAAAATTAGTTAATTTTGAACCATAACTTTTATATACTATGAACCGTTTTTTATCAACTTGCCTTATTACTTGTTTTATTATTTTAGCGAACCAAAGTTACGCGCAAATTAGGAGAGCGTTAGGAGACACCACCACCAAACCTAAAGTTGTTATTGATCCTACTAAGCCTGCTGATACGCCTACCACGGCGGCCGTTGAAAAAAAAGCTGATGTACCTGTAGTTAAAGATACTTTGCCGGAAATGGGAATCTCTATTTCGCCTTCCACGATGCGTTTTAACGTAAAACCCGGTAATTTAAAAACAATGACTTTAAAAATGACGAATGATACTAAAAAGTTATTTAATTTTCAGGTAGGATTTCAAGATTATGGAGCTGGAGATGATGGTACTTCGGATGCACCAGTGGATAAATATAGCATGTACGCCCTTAGCAAGTACATTGTGGTATCGCCAACATTAATTGAATTAAAGCCAAGACAAAGTAAAGTAGTCAATATTACAGTGGATATACCTTCTGGAGATTCGATGGCAGTAAGTATGTGGACTATTTTAACCCTTGATCAAGTTTTAGAGAGAGAAAAATTAGAAGTTCCTAATGTTTCTCAGAATGCTGTTGGTATGGGGGTTAAAAATTCTATGGGTTTTGGGGTTAATATTTTTCAAAACCCTCCAAATGTAATTGTAAATAATGTAGAAATAATGGCCATGAATTTTAATAAAAAAACAGCTACTAGTTCTAATAATATATTTATGAAAGCCAAAAACTCTGGAACTGGTATTGGTTATTGTTTGTATTATTTAGAGTTAACCAATTTAGTGACAGGTAAACAAACTAAACTAAAAGTGAAGCAATTCGCCATCTTCCCAGGATATACTAAAGAATTTAAATTTGAATTGCCTTCAGATATTGAGAAAGGTCCGTATTCCGCTATGGCTGTTTTAGATTTTGGTAATAAAGAAGAATTACAAACAGCAGAGTTAGAATTTACAGTCGAGTAATTGTCATGTTCAATAAATCAAAAATAAATTGTTAGCTAAGCATTAATTATCGTCCAATTTATGGAAAAAATCACTTATACATTTGTTTATTAAATTTTATTAAATTAGTATTGTATCATCTAAAACTTAAATAATATTAAAATTAACAAATATTAAATCTTTTTATAAATTAAACCATTCATCTTTTAAACCACTCGCGCTAAAAACTAAAAAAAAGATCTTGTAAAATATTCTCTTGGTTTTCTAGGAAAAGCAAGGAAAGGCGGAGTTGACAAGCCAAATAGGTCAGCAAAAAAAACAAACAATTTAAACAAACAATTAAAACAAAAAAACATGAAAAAAGTAATTTTATCTGTTGCTGTTGTAGCTGCTTTTTTATCAGCTAACAACGCGAAAGCTCAATTAATCGATGAGCAAAATGTAACTGTAACTATGGATTTACAGCCAATTTTACAATTAGGAATGAACGGATCTTCTAACGTAGATTTCGTATTTGACCAAATTGCTGAATACGTAGGTGGTATCACTCAGTATGGTGCTACACAATTAAACGTATCTTCTACAGTATCTTGGGATTTATATGCAGCTGGTTTCTCTTCTAGTGCTGCTGCTGGTGCAGGTTTATTATGGGATAATCAAGTATCTTATGGTGCAGGGAATGATATTAATGCATTAACTACTTTGCCATTAACTGCTTTAGAGTTACACCAAGATAAAGATAATACAAACACTACTGGTGCAGTTGCTGGTACTGGTGTTGCTGATTATTTTAATGCGTTTTTAGCTACATCTGTAGGAGCGCCAGGTAAAAATAACGTATACGCAACTTCAACTCCATACGCTCGTCCTTCTGTTAATGCGAAATACATTGCTGGACATAGTGCTAATACTGCTTTTGTAGTTGGTGGTACTTATTTAGTATTGCAAGCTTCATCAGTAGGTGGTAATAGTCCTTATTACTATTCTTTGGATTACCGTATCGTTCCAGGTTTACCAGCTGTATTTAACAATGCATCTGCTGAAACAGTAATTGGAGATGGTGGAAATAGCTCTGCACTTGGTAGATTAACAGGAGCTAATTATGCTCGTCCAGGTGTTTACACTATGAACGTGAAATACGTTTTAATTGAAAACTAATTTTTAATTATTTAAAACAAAACCGGCTTTATGCCGGTTTTGTTTTTATTTATAGCCTCCTTTTTAATACTGTACCCTTTAATTTATGCATAAAATAATTTTTATAGCTTATGGTTTATTTTATAGAACCTATTTTAAGTTCATTTTTATTTTATTAAGTTTCTCATTATCTCAAAAGTCGTTTTCTCAAATAATTAATATTAATTCGGCAACAGAAAGTAATAGATCTGTTATCAGCAAACATCATAATGCTCAAAGAGTTACGGTTGTTGCTTGCGATGTGCCAACAACATTTAATTGTGATCCAAATCGAGCCAATAGTGCCATCATTATGGATACGCAACCCAATAAAGAATTTTATTTCGATAATTTTTCGAAATACAATGGAGGTATTACACTTAATGGCTCCACCATTTTAAAATTAAAAGTCGCAGCAATTACTGCTACTACAACTAACTGTCAATGGAAATTAGTGATGATTGTTTCAAACGGTGGTTCTCCTGCACCTGTATCTGAATGGGAGACGTTATCAAATTATGGTTCATCCTCAACTACTGCTAAACCATCATTAGATTTGTTAGGTGTGCGTGTAAGTAATGGCTGCAATACACCTCAAAACTCTGGCACATGGCAATTTTTTGCACCTATTGACGGCAGTCCAATTGAAATTATAAACCCTGCTACTTTGCAACCTCCTGGTGCTAGTACTACTTGTGGCACCGAAACAAATGGAGTAGGTACTTATTTAGGTGTGGATTATAATGAATATAGTTTTACAATTGATTACAGAATGAACCCTGGTGTTTCTTATCAACCAGGAAGATACGAATTGTTTATAAAATTTTGTTTAGTCGAAAAATAAGTGAAATACCCTATTAACCTCATAAATAGTATTAAAAAGTACCTCAATTTAAACTGTGGGTTTTTGTTATTTATGATAGGTTTATGTTCATTACCTGCTTTTTCCCAATCGGCCTATAATCCAAAAAATGCGAGTTCCAAAAAATCTATTTCTGCTGAGTTTTTATATGCTGAAGTAGAGTTTAAGGAAATAGCAGTGATGACCAATGTATTAAAAATAAAAAACAATAATGGAAAGACATACACCTTTAACCTCACTATAAATTTACCTGGAGGTTGGAAAACACTTAATAATCCTGACCGAGAATATACTCTAAAACCCAATGATTCTGCCTATGTGCCAGTTAGGGTTATTACAACTGATAAAAAAGCAAAAGGTGGAACCAAATATAGCGTTGCCGCTTATGTTAACACAAATGAAGGCAAGCAAATGGCTTATGCCCGTTTTATTGCAGGAAGGCCAAAAGTAAGCAATTGGCAAATGCAGGTTTTACCAAGACCTCGTATTTACTTGTTAAACGGAGAAAATACAGCACAATTTCAGTTAAATTTAGCTAATGATGGCGATGAACCTCAAGATATATTGGTGGGCATGCAAAAATTGGGAAAGAATTTTGTTGTAAAAGATAGTAGTGGTAAAATTTTAAAAAAAAATTATATTGAAGCTACCTTAAAACCTTATAGTGATACTACTATAAGTTATAATATTGAAGTATTGACTCAAATTCGTAATCAAAAGCGCATTGATACATGGGGCTACAATCCCGCAGCTGCCGAAAGAGAAAAACGGTATGGTTTATTCTTAAGGGCATCAGAAGTAAGGTTGGAAAAAAACGGAGGTGGACAAAAAAATAAAAAAGTTGATTTTATCAAACTAGCCAATAATATTGATTTTGTTAAATTGAATAACACAACAAATACAAGCACAGGATCCAATGCCATTCCATTGACTATGTTTGTAAATTTGAATAATGTACTTGGTGGTCAACCTATCATGATGCTTAATTTTATTGGTAATTCTGCTGTAGGTAGGTATTCTGCATTAAACTACCAAGTTCAAACTGGTTTTTCATACTATAAACTATCTAATAATTTTTTATACAATCAATTAGTTGGAAATTTAACCTATACTTACAAAAATGCATTTATTGGTTTAATTTCTGGGGGTGGATTTAACAGTATTATAGGAGGTTTAGGTTTTAAAAAGTACCATTCCATTAATCTCTCTCTCTCTCGTCAGCGTATTTCAAATAGTCAAACCATACAATCAGGCGTATTAGGATATTCTTTTAATAATAAAAATTTAGGAATTAATTTTGTTACCAATGCCAGTGTTATCTCTAATCAATTATTAAATTATGGCATTACTTTAGCTACAAATTACAGAATTACAAAAAGCACGATGATTAGCGTCGCTGTTGGTACAAACAGAAATAATTTAAGTAATTTCAATAACGAGAATAATTTTTCTAGCTTAGGTTTTAGTCACAGTCGAAATAAATTTAGTGGTACTTTTGGAATAAATTACTCTCAAAATAAATTATCCTTTGGTTTACAAGAAATTATAAGCCGTAGTATTGGCAGTAATTTAAATTTGGCCTACACCTTAAGATCAAACAGAAGAATATCTTTAAATAGTGGTTATAATACTTCAACTAATAATGGAAATACGGTTGATTTATTGCCTACCGATTCAACAAGAAATGTATTATTTAATAATTTTTTAATGTTCACTCCTAAGAAAATATCAAATAAATTAAGTTGGTCGCCAATGTTGTTTTTTAATTATAACCGGTTTATCAGAGACACCTTAGTAAGTGGTGGTATGCAATTTAATGTTGCAGGAAGCGATTATGATAAAGAAATGTTTATTGGTGGTAATTTAAGATTTGCATACAATCAATTACTAAACAATAAGGATTTGGGTATTTTCTTTAATTCTCAGCTCAATGTATTTGGTCGCTACAAAGTGTGGAATGTTATTGCTAGCTATAATTATGGTCCGCTAGGCATTGGCGAAATTTCCTACAATTTAAAAAACAACAAAGTATATTCGCAGGCTCTTCGTTTAAATTTAGGGCATCAATATCAATTTAAAAATAAGCATTTTGTATGGGAAAATAACCTATCCTACTTATACTTAAACACGCTTAAACGCCATTCTTTCGGTATTAGAAGCGAGATGTTTTATTTTACCAATAATGGTTTCCGTTTTTCTATGAATATCAATTATAATATATCCTCAGGACTATCTTTTAGGTATAACTATGCAGGAGGAAACAGTGCTAATGCTCAAAATTTCAGAGTGGAAGAAACAGATAAAAGAACAAAAAGTCAAAGTTTTAATTTAGGATTTACAATAAAAAAAGACTTCTCTATACCAATCCCTAAACGTTTCCGCAAAAATAAATTTTGTGATGCCAAGTTTGTGGTATTTTTAGATGTCAATGGAAATCATATCATGGATTTAGGTGAAGTTCCGGTAGAAAATGTGGTACTTCGTATGAACGATTTTGAAGTGATAACCGATGATAAAGGAATGGCTAGTTTTATTAATATGGCCTTTGCAAAATACCGTTTACAGGTGTTCCCGTTAATAGATATGGGTTCGTGGTTTCCTAATGTGAATGACAGTATGGATGTATGCGGTCCTGATTTAATGTATGTTCCATTTAGTAAAGGCGTTCAAGTTAGCGGTGGCGTTGAATTAGACAGGGAATCATTTACAGGTGAATTATTTGAAAAATTAGATGTGTCCCGTTTTAAAATTTATATGATTGATACGTTAGGTAAAACCTATAGTGCTATAACGGACAATAAAGGAAATTATAATTTTTATGTTCCCTATTCAAAATATACTCTTAAGTTTGATGAAAAAGCCTTAGGTACTGGATTTTATCTAGCCGAAAATGATATTAGCTTAGATTTAAGTTCCGGTATCGAAAGTTATTATCATAACTTTTTGATTATTGAGAAGAAGCGAAAAGTAAAACGGAAAATTTTTGGCCCAGACGGAAAAATAACTTACGTAGAGGAAGATGCGGGTTCTGCTAAAAATGGAAAGGATAAAGATGGTAAAAATGCCAACGATAAAAATAATTTAGCAGCAGGTAAAGACGGTAAAGCAAAAGATGGTAAAGCTAAGGATGCTTTAGGTCAAGGTAAGGATGGCAAAGATGGCAGCGAAACTGTTAGCACTCAAAGTAAAGAGCAGCAGTTAGATTCTTTAATTATTGTATTAAATCGTTTAATTGCAAGGGCTGCTACTCGAATAGATGTGCGGACGATTGTGAAACAGGAAATGCAAAAATTAATTGACGAATTAAATGCGTCATTCACCATTAATATTGAAGAATTGCCTAAAGGTAAAAACCCTACCGGTATGTTAATGCAATTAGTGCGTTTAAATAAAGTGATAGAAACTAAATTACCTAACGGCTCGAAAGTTTATACTTCGGGTGATTATAAAAATATTTCAGAAGCCGAGAAATTCTGTAGAGATTACCAAACATCAGGCTTTAAGAAAGCTAAGGTTGTTAAGAAAGCACCTCAAAAATAGAACGCATTATCAGTGTTGTCAGTTCGAGTAAAAAATTCTGCTTCTTTTAATTTTTGTATTTAGAACTACTTATAGATTCACTTCTCGATACGCTCGTTCCTCGCACTCGAAGTGACAGATACGTATGCGTTCCTAATCGCAATAACGCTTCGTTTATAAAGCCTCGTCATTGCGACTAAGGAAGCAATCTCTCAATTTATTTAACACATTTATAATACCAAAGTGATTTAATTTTTAGTCCAAAAGTGATTTAAAAAGATGTAATCAAAAGCACAGGTATTTATAGTTTCATCATTTTTTAAACTTTGTGCTTGTGATTGGATAAACATGCTCACTTCA
>JBIKOX010000037.1:0-18293 GCA_044357775.1 Bacteroidia bacterium
TTTAAAATGACAAAGACCAATTAATTTTTTTTCAAGCAGAATAGAGAGTTAAATAGAAGAATTAGTTTTATGTAAATTGTAAAAAAATGGGTGATTAAAAAGATCACACCAATCAGGTACATCAATTGGAATTAAACTTTTAACTATTATGCTCATTTTGGATAAACCTCTTTGAATTTTTCATAATCTCTAATGTAATCACATTCGTTATAACAAGTACTTGCAAAAACTAATTGAACGGATGAATGAGAATATTGCATGGTATGCCAACAATTTGCAGGAACATATAGGCCTAAATTTGGTCTGTCTAGCGTGTAAATTTGTTTTTCTCCATCTGGCAATTCGAGGTTGACAATAATTCTGCCTGCAACGGCAATTAATACTTGTTCGGTTTCATAATGCGCATGCCTTCCTCTAACCACGTCTTCGGGGGTAAAATAGGTCCAAAAAACACGCTTAATTTTAAATGGCACCTGATCAATATTTTCGCTTACGGAAATATAGCCAATGTTATTTATTCCAAGCTTATTGAATTCCACTAAATATGGTAAATTTAATTTTTTATTCATTTTATTTGGACATGTTTTTTTAACTTAATTGTCAAAATTGGAAAATATCGCTAAATTTAGTATTAATTTTTAATAAAAACGATTATGCTCACGATCCCTTTTTTAAATTTTGAACCAATGCATGCATTAATTCGTAGTGAAATTATGCAGTCTTTTCAAGATGTGTATGATGCTAATTGGTTTGTACTTGGTAAAAAATTAGAAAATTTCGAAAAGGAATATGCAACATACAGCAACACAAATTTCTCAATAGGGGTTAGCAATGGTTTAGATGCCTTACATTTATCATTAAAGGCCTTAAATATTACAAAAGGAGACGAGGTAATTGTGCCTTCCAATACTTATATAGCAACTGCTTTAGCAGTATCTTACGTTGGCGGCACTCCTGTTTTTGTAGAGCCTAATTCAAATACCTATAATATTAATCCTGCAAATATTGAAGCTGCAATAACGCCTAAAACAAAAGCAATTATGCCTGTGCATTTGTATGGGCAAGCATGCGAAATGGATGCAATATTGTCTATTGCAAAAAAACATAATTTGTATGTTATCGAAGATAATGCGCAAGCTCACGGAGCTACTTTTAATAATAAAATTACCGGTAGTTTTGGCGATGTAAATGGAACAAGCTTTTATCCCGGAAAAAATTTAGGCGCATTAGGAGATGCTGGAGCTATTACAACAAATAATGAGGAATTAGCGAAAAAAATAATGATGTTAAGGAATTATGGTTCGGAAAAAAAATATTATAATGATGAAATCGGATTTAATATGCGGCTAGATGAAATTCAGGCCGCTTTTCTTTCTATAAAGTTAAAATATTTAAATGACTGGACTAGTCAACGTAAACAAATTGCAGGCTGGTATAATAATGCGCTAAAAAATATTGGCGATTTAATTTTACCCACAACACATGCAGATGCTACAAATGTTTACCATTTGTACGTTATTAAATCTAAAAAAAGAAATCTTATACAGCAATATCTTTCTGAGAATGGAATAGGTACATTGATACACTATCCTATTCCTCCGCATCTACAAAAAGCATATCATTTTTTGAGTTGTAAAAAAGGAAGCTATCCTATTGCTGAAGAATTAGCTGATAATTGTTTAAGTCTTCCCATTTGGCCGGGAATGTCATTAGAACAGGTAAATAGTGTTGCTGAAAATATTAAAAAAGTATTTATATAGCTTCTAATTATTAGAAAATAGCAATCTGCTTATTAATCCATTACTCAGCTAATATAAATATTACTTTAGTAGAGTAAACTAAATAAGTTCATTACTAAACCTAATATTTCTTTTGAAGCTGATGAAGAATTTAAAAAAAGGAAAAAAGGAAAAAAATGCAATAAAACATATTATATAATTTATTATAATTTACGTATTTCGTGTTAAAATTGTTTAACAACAGAATGTTAAAATTATTATGACCTAATTCCTTATGAAAAAATTTACTTTCTTTACTCCCACATAAAGACATCATGGAATTTATAGACAAAACTCTTAGTAATTATTGTCAAAATAATACCTCTGCAGAATCAGACGTATTAACGCAATTAAATCGCGAAACGCATTTAAGAGTTGTTTCACCACGCATGCTAAGCGGTCATTTGCAAGGAAGATTTTTAAGTTTTATATCTAAATTAAAACAACCAAACCTAATTTTAGAAATTGGCACCTATACCGGCTATTCTGCTTTGTGCTTAGCTGAAGGATTGGCTCAAAATGGAAAGTTAATTAGCATTGATGTAAATGAAGAAACTACTGCTTTTGCAAAATCATTCATACAAAAAACTCAATTTGCCAATAACATTGAGTTAATAATTAGCGACGCAAAACAGTATATTCCAACAATTAATGAATCAATTGATTTGGTTTTTATTGATGCCGATAAAAAAAATTACCTCAACTATTATCATTTAGTATTTGATAAAATAGCATCTGGCGGATTAATTATTGCTGATAATGTTTTATGGAGTGGTAAAATTACAATGGCGCAAAATGAAATGGATAAAGAAACATTAGCTCTTCACCAATTTAATGAGTTTGTTCAAAATGATTTGAGAGTTGAAAATATGTTGCTGCCAATAAGAGATGGATTGATGGTAATTCGAAAAAAATAAAATAAGAGTTATTCAACCTTCTTTTTTATTAAAACTCATTAACAAAACAACTGCACTTTTTAGTATTTATATATCTTTGTGGCCTTAAAACAAGTAGTAAATAATTATTATGGCAACTATACAATACTCCAAACAACTTGCTTCTGTTGAAGATGCTAAAAACTTAGGTTTGTTATCCGAAGAATATGATCGTATAAAAGATATCTTAGGACGCACGCCTAACTTTACTGAAGTATCCATATTCTCAGTAATGTGGAGTGAACACTGCTCATATAAAAACTCAATTACTTGGTTAAAGACGTTACCAAAAGATGGTCCTCACATGTTAGCAAAAGCCGGCGAAGAAAATGCTGGATTAGTTGATATTGGAGATGGTTTAGGGTGTTGCTTTAAAATCGAATCACACAATCACCCTAGCGCATTAGAGCCCTATCAAGGCGCTGCAACAGGCGTTGGAGGTATTAACCGAGATATTTTTACAATGGGTGCTCGTCCTATTGCACAATTAAACTCATTACGTTTTGGAGATATTAACTCTCAAAAAACACAATGGCTTGTAAAAGGAGTAGTGAAGGGAATTGGTGATTATGGTAATGCGTTTGGTATTCCTACAGTTGGCGGCGAAGTTTTTTTTGACGAATGCTACAATGTAAACCCGTTAGTTAATGCCATGAGCGTGGGTATTGTAAAAGAAGGAGAAACTGTAAGTGCTGCGTCATACGGCGTTGGAAACCCAGTTTTTATTGTTGGCTCAGCAACAGGTAAAGATGGAATTGCTGGGGCGGCTTTTGCCAGTAAAGATTTAACAGAAGATTCTGCAAAGGATTTACCATCTGTGCAAGTTGGAGATCCTTTTCAAGAGAAGTTATTACTAGAAGCAACTTTAGAAGTTATTAAAACGGGTGCTGTTATTGGTATGCAGGATATGGGTGCTGCGGGCATAACTTGCTCAACTTCCGAAATGAGTGCAAAAGGGGAACATGGTATGAATATTTGGTTACACAAAGTTCCTACCCGTCAAGCGGGCATGCATCCATTTGAAATTTTATTATCCGAATCGCAAGAACGAATGCTGGTAGTAGTTGAAAAAGGCAAAGAAGCATTGGTGCAGGCTGTATTTGATAAATGGGACTTAAACTGCGCTCAAATTGGAGAAGTTACTGCTGGTGATCGCTTAAGATATTACATGCATGATGAATTGGTGGCTGATGTGCCGGCTGATGTATTAGTGCTAGGTGGAGGTGCTCCTGTTTATACACGCGAGTATAAAGAACCAGCCTATTTTGCTGAATCTAAAAAGTTCACAATCGATGCGATTGAAGAACCAAAAGATTTAAAACCAATTATGCAATTTTTAGCCAAACTACCAAATTTAGCAAGCAAGCGTTGGATTTATAACCAATATGATAGTATGGTTGGAGGAATTAACATGAGTACTAATAAACCGAGCGATGCTGCAATTGTTAATGTAAAAGGTACCAAAAAAGCGTTAGCTATGACGGTTGATTGCAATGCACGATATGTAAATGCCGACCCTGAAATAGGATGTGCAATTGCGGTAAGCGAAGCTGCTCGAAATATTGTTTGTAGTGGCGGTGTTCCTAGTGCTGTAACTAACTGTTTAAATTTTGGTAATCCATATAATCCAGAAGTTTACTGGCAATTTGTTGGATCTATTAAAGGAATGAGCAGAGCTTGTTTAAAATTTAAAACTCCTGTAACAGGCGGAAATGTTAGTTTTTATAATCAATCAAGCTATGAAGGTCCCGTTTTTCCTACTCCAACTATTGGTATGATTGGAATATTAGAAGACAAAACAAATCAAACTACCTTAGATTTTAAAAACGAAGGCGATGTGATTTACTTAATTGGAGAAAGTAAAAACGACATTTCTTCATCTGAATATTTATATAATTTCCATAAAGTAAAAAATACACCAGCTCCATTTTTTGATTTAGATACCGAATTTAAAATTCAAGCTTGTATTACTTCATTAATAAAAAATAAAGCAATTGTATCAGTGCATGATGTAAGCGATGGCGGTTTATTTATGAATGTTTTAGAAAGCGCAATGGTTAATCATTTAGGTTTTGAAATTACTACTGATGCAGCAATTCGTAAGGATGCGTTTTTATTTGGTGAAGCTCAAAGCAGAGTGGTAATTAGTGTTTCTGCAAATAAAACAGAAAATTTAGAAACCGAATTAAAAAATCAAAACATACCATTTACTAAATTAGGAACAGTAAAAGGAAATTCGGTTGTTATTGATGGCACTAACTTTGGCTCTATAGCTGATTATAAAATTTCCTTTGATACAAGTATTGAAAGTTATTTTAACTAATATTTTTAATTAGTTTACAAATAGCCTCAGTCAAATACCACCATTTAGTATTAATGGCTTTACCACGCTCAGCTTATTATTTTAATTGTTTATGTCATTGAAATAATAACGAACGTGTAAAACCTTCTCCAAAATTGATAAATTAGTCAATCAATAAATATTAATTTATTAAATTTACGTGTGTGGTTAGTGCTAGCGAAGTTTTTAAAAACGCCAGTTTCTCAAAGTGACAACCCATAAAATAATCATGAACAAACAACTACTTAAATTCCTAAAAATACTTGTTATAATTATAGTTATAATCTATATTGGTATTTGTGCTTTACTATATTTTAATCAGGACGACTTATTGTTTCATCCCAAGCCAATAACACGTGAAGAAGTCGCAAAGATTTTAAATGCAAATACTGATTTTGATACACTCTCCTTTGTAATGAAAGATGGTAATAAAACCTGTGGTTACATTAATAAAGATAGTACTTCAAAAAAATTACCATTAGTCATATATTTTGGAGGGAATGCTGAGGAAGTGTCTCATGTAGCTGATTATAAATACTATTTACAAAACACCATCATTGCTTTAATGAACTACCGAAGTTTTGGATTAAGCCAAGGTGTGATTTCGCAAAAAAACATGTTTAGTGATGCATTAGAAATTTATGATAAATTAATTACAAATCCTGAAATAGATTCTAACAACGTAATTATAATTGGCAGAAGTATAGGCACAGGTGTAGCAACTTATTTGTCATCGCAACGCAAGACAAAAGCTACTATTTTAATTACACCATTCGAAAATATGATTGATGTTGCTCAAGAAAAATATCCTTTTGTTCCAATCGGATTATTAATTAAACATCCATTTAAATCCAATGAATATGCTAAATCCATAACTACTCCTGTATTAGCGTTAATTTCTAAAAAAGATCAAATTATCCCACCAATACACGCCTACAATTTATTAAATGACTGGAAAGGTAAAACAAGTTTTTTAGAAGTAGATGAAGACCATAACTCAATTATGAATAATGAAGAGGTTTGGAAAAAAATTAAACTATTTGTTACTAATCAACAAAATTAATTCAATTAAATAAAAAATGGATTTACATCACTTATTAGAAACTTATATTCATAAACTTAAAATTCAAATTCGCTTTAAAGATATTGATAAGCAAGGTCATGTGAACAACGCTAATCATATCACCTATTTTGAAACGGCACGCGTAGACTATTTTAAAGACGTATTTAAAAACGAAATAGATTGGATTAAAACAGGAATGATCTTAGCAAGCACCGAAATCACTTATAAAAGACCAATTTTACTTGAAGACACTGTGTATTGTTATACGAAGATTACACGCTTTGGCACCAAAAGTTTTGATATAGAAAATGTTTTAACTATTGAAGATCATCATCAAAAGTATTTATGTGCCAGCGGAAAAAGCACTTTAGTATGTATTAATTACGATACGAAAGAAACCATTGAAGTACCTCAAAACTGGATTGAATCTGTAAAAGCATACGAAAAAACGCAAATGTGATTTGACTTTAATTTAAAAGCAACTCACATTCATTTGCAATATTTTTGTTATTTTTACTCCATTACTAATTATATTATGAAGACACTAGTTGAGGGATTTACCAAACAATTACAAGAAGCATTAGATATTGCAAATGCAGCATCGCTTACAAAAAAAACTAACATACAACATATTGTAGTAACCGGCTTAGGAGGTTCTGGTATTGGTGGTAGTATTTTATCAGAGTTAGTGCAGACTGAATGCCCTGTTCCTATTATAGTGAATAAGGATTATTTTTTACCCGAATTTGTAAATACTAATTCCTTAGTTATCATTTCTTCTTACAGTGGTAATACCGAAGAAACGCTTTCTGCCATGCAACAAGCCATTTCAAAAAACGCGCAAATTATTTGCGTTACTAGTGGTGGCAAGGTGCATGAATTAGCGCAGCATCATAAATTTGATACCATCATTATTCCTGGTGGGCATCCTCCTCGCTCATGCATTGGCTATTCGTTAATTCAACTACTTAAAATAGTTCAGTTTAATGGATTCGTACAAACAGATTTATTACAGCAAGTAAAGGATAGTATTATTTTGTTAGATGCTGAAAAAAATGCAATCACATCCGAAGCCACTATAATTGCAAATACGCTTTTACATAAAATACCTGTCATCTATTCCTTGGGTTCTTGCGAAGGTGTGGCAGTGCGATTTAGACAGCAAATTAACGAAAATAGTAAAATGTTATGTTGGCATCATACATTGCCCGAAATGAATCATAACGAATTAGTTGGTTGGACTGAAAAAAATGATTCTTTAGCGGTTGTTACGTTTCGCGCTTCTTTTGATTATGAAAGGACAGTAAAACGCTATGAACTTTGCAAACCATTATTTAATAAGTTTAGCAATTCAGTAACAGATATTACAGCTAAAGGAAAATCAAAAGTAGAGCAATTTTTATACTTAATTCATATTGGCGATTGGATTTCATGTTACATTGCCGATTTAAAAAATATTGATGCCGTTGAAGTGGATGTCATTACTAATTTAAAAAATCAATTAGCTAACTTAAATTAATAAATTTTATAACCTCCTTGAATAAGCAAGTCCTTTTTAAAGACCTTGGTCTGATGGATTATAAAGTCTGTTGGGACATTCAAGAGCAATTATTTAATGAAACGATTTCTCAAAAAATAGCTAATAGAAATTTAGAACCTCAGCTTCAATTAAACACAAGTAATCATTTGTTGTTTGTAGAGCATCCTCACGTTTACACTCTTGGCAAAAGTGGCGATGTATCGCACCTACTAATTAACGAACATCAACTGGAAGAAAAAAAAGCAACGTATTATAAAACAAATCGTGGTGGTGATATCACCTACCACGGCCCCGGACAATTAGTGGGTTACCCTATTTTAGATTTAGACCATTTTTTTACAGATATAGATAAATACCTTAGGTTGCTTGAAGAAACAATTATACGAACACTTGACGAATATGGCGTCAAAGCCGGCAGAAGTAAAGGAGAAACAGGCGTTTGGCTAGAGGAAGACAATCTATTTAAAGCTCGCAAAATTTGCGCCATGGGTGTGCGCTGCAGCAGATGGGTAACAATGCACGGCTGGGGATTTAATGTAAACTCAAACCTAAACTATTTCTCAAACATTGTGCCTTGCGGCATTCATAACAAAGCAGTTACCAGTTTAAATAAAGAATTAGGGCAAGACGTGGATATGAATGAAATAAAAGAAAAACTAAAAAAACATTTTAGCGCACTATTTGGCTGCGAGTTAATTGCTTCCTAAATACTTCAAGCTATTTTCTCAACCTTTATTTGTTTTTTGTTTTCTTGTTAGTTTTTTTAGATTTGGTTGCAGTTCATTTACCAGCAGGACTTTTAAAAAATTCCACTTGCTTTTTATTAGCTGGATCTAAATCTTTAACAATAGTAAAATACTCTTTAGCTCTAGCATTATCTTTCATTACTAAATAATGGTAACCTAAGTATTCACAAGCTTCAATCACATTTACTTTTACTCCTACTCTTTCTTCAGGTTTTACTAGTGTTATCGCTTTTTCATAATGTGGTTTTGCTAACCATTTTTCATTTTTTAAATCTTGCTGAACGTTTGCTTTACCTCTCCAAAAATAGGCCGTAGCAAATGTTGGTATAGCTTGTGTTACTTTAGAAAAACAACTATCAGATTTTACAAAATCTTTAGGTCCAAAATAGTAAGCGCGACCCATTTCAAAATAATCTTGACCTGATAAGTTTTTTGAATCTCCTGCCATTTTCTTTTCAAAGGTTTCAATGGCTTTCGTATACTTTTTAGCTTTCATATACGCCTTTGCAATTTCATTAGTTACTTCGCCAGTTAATTTCGAATCCATTTCGGCAGCTTTTTCTAAATCAATAATACCAAGACTATCTTTCCCGTTTTTCACCAATAGTAAACCTCTGTATTTGTAATCTGTAGCGATGTATTTAAAATTTGGAATAGTAGCTGATTTTTGAAAAAAGTTTGTAATAGCATTTAATCCTTTTCTATTAGCTGCAGTATCATTTTTAGCAGCTACTTCTGCGTATGCGTAAGCTAAATATCTATCTATAAATAAACTAGTGTTGCCACTATTTTTTAATTTTTCGCTTTCTTCAATAGTTTCAGCAAACTGTTTGTTGTTTAATAAGAAACCAGTATAACGTTCACGCGCTTCGTCAGAATTATTTAACTCTAAATATTTTTTATAACTCTCAACAGCATTTGCCTTTTTTTTAGCTAAATGATACAACTCTGCTTTTTCTCTATATGCTGGAGCATATGTTGAGTCGATTTTTTCTGCCTCAATGTACAAATCAAGTGCTAATTGATAATTTTGGCTACGTTGATACAACTTACCTTTGCGTAAAATACCTTTCGCTGATTTTGGATTCAATTCAGTTGCCTTATTGTATTCTTTAATAGCGGCAGAGCCATCTGATTGATTTTTTTCTAAGTACGCATCGCCCAACAATAAAAATGTTTCAGCATTTTTTGGTTCAAATTTAATGGCTGCATTTAATAAACCGATAGCTTCATCTAAATTTTTATTTTCAGAATTAATGTATGCCTCTGCCGTTTTACGCATCACTTCCGTGTTTTTATTAGCGCCTAAAGTAGCAGCTTTAAAAAATTGCGCTTTTGCATCTGTTGATTTTCCTTTATACCATAATACTTTTCCTAAACCTACATAGTTTAATGGGTAAGTGGCATTAACCTCTGCCCCTTTTTGATAATACATATTTGCGGAATCCAAATCTCCTTTTTTAAAGTAATTTTCTCCATAATAAAAGTAGTTATCACCTTTACTTGCTTCTTTAGCAATTAATGCTCTAAAATCTGCACCAGCAGATTGATATCTTTCATTATCCGTTTTTGTAATAGCATCTTGCAGAGTTTGCGCAATTAACAAATTCGAAAAAATAAGTACACTGCTTAAAAAAATAATTTTGGTTTTCATGGTTTATAGTTATGGATGTAAAAGTATGTTATTTGCTATTCAATTTATTTGCCAAGCGTTGACGCATAGCTTAAATTTTGGCAAATTTAACATAATTTTAGTGTTAATTAAATGAATATTTAACCAAAGTGCCTGAAAAAATCAAACCTTACGATTTATCCACAAAACAGAGAATGTTTTTTTAAATTAGAAATGCTTTGAGCTCAAATAATTAAACCTCAAAATCAATTAATCTAAATGTTTGATTACATTCGGGGTAACGCTAGTCGTTTTAAAATAGCAGGCGCTTCAGTAATTTTAAAAGCAAATGTAATTTCGTGTAAAGCAGAAGTAATTGTTTTAAACTTACTGTTACTTGATTTGTAACCATAGCCGATACTTAAATTTTCAATATTTACGCCAAGCATAGCGCAAAAAGTTCTATTAGTTTGATAGCCAGTTTGCACCCAAATCATATCCTTATACATTCCTTTTACAAATAATGAACCTACATTTTTTGTGATTGGCATATTTTGATAACACAGCCAAGGCGTAATTTTAAAATCTTCGCCGGCCGTGAAGGTATAAAATACAGCTGTATTTATATAACTATTCATTGCTTGACTTGTTGCAACAAGATGCGGCATGGAAAAACTCACATCTAAACTTTTGTAGTTATACAAGAAACCAACTCCCGCAGTAAATTGATTGGTATTGTAATATGATTTTGTTAAGGTTGGATCTGATTGGTCTAGAGATTGATAATTATCAATTCGATTTATTAAAAGACTATTTTTTAATAATCCTGCCGATAATCCTAAAGTAAATTTCATGTCAGCAGAAATTTTTGCAAAATACGCATAAGATAAATCTGCTTTTAAAACCTGAAATGCGCCACGGGTATCAGATATGATTCTGGTTCCTAACGCTTGTTTTTTAGATATTCTTGAATGCATGCCAAACATATAATTTTTATTTGCAAATGCTACGCCTCTGTTTTGGGTTTGCGCACTTAACAAAATATTCAAGCCTTCATCCCTTCCGGTATAAGCCGGATTAACGTTAAACATGTTGTTTACCTTAAACGAATAAAAATCGTATGACAACACTTGCGATTTTGATTGTAGTGTTGCAATAATAAATAATATATATAATAGGTTCTTCATAATGGGTTGTATTGTTTATTTTAGTTTACAATAGTGATGTTGCCTTTGTAGGTAATTTTTTCGTTTTTAAAAATATAATAGTAATTGCCTGTTGGCAGTGGGCTACCATTTAATTTTCCATCAAACTCATTGTTATAATTATTAGGCGCTTCGTAAATTATATGACCAAACTGATCAAAAATTTGTAAAGCAAAGTCTTTATAAATATCAACGTTCTCTATTTTCCAAAAATCATTTTTGTTATCGCCGTTTGGAGAAACATAATTGGTAGATGGTAATGGAATTGTGTTACCAGCAATATCTGTTATCGTGATATCAAATGCTTTTTCTAAACTTGCTCCCGCCAAATCAGTTGATCTAATGCGTATATGATAATGAGGCTTTACATCATAATTTGTTTTTGTAACAATAATTAATTTATCGCCATCAATCATAAACTCTGTATTATCATCATCTCCAGAGCCTGCAACTAAATCGTAAGTAAAATAATCAGGATTGTCTAAATCTACCGAACGGATTCTGCTAACATAAAAGAATGTTTCATTGTCTTCTTGAACACTTACTGTATCAATCAGGATGTCGGTTGGAGACTCGTTTACATTTAAAATTTTGATTAAAAAAACTTTTTCAAAATCCAAACCACCATTATCTGTTGTTTTAACTCTAATGCTATAATATTGGCCTGCAAAAGTATAAGTAACAGTTGATACTAAAGAGTTTGAGTTTATTGCAAATAAAGCATTATCAGTATCACCTACTCCTGCTGTTAAGGTGTATGTATGCGTTGCGCCGGCATCTTCGTCTAAACTTGATAATGTTCCAATTAAAGTATTAATAGGCTCCAATTCTAAAATGCTATCGCCTGTTAACGTCATATTTGTAGGGGCTTCGTTTAAATCATTTGCTGTTAATGTAAATGTTTTTACAACACTGGCATTACCCGGGTCCGTAGATTTTATTCTGACATAAAAAATATTTTTTTGTTCGTAGTTTATCGCTGAGTCGGTTTGTAAAACATTACCAATTATGCTAAAATAAGAGTTGTCAGTAGAACCCAAACCACTAACTAGCGTTAATGTATGCGTATCTTGAGAATCATAGTCTATGGTTGTTAATGTAGAAACTGGGGTTCCAATAGCAATGTTTTCATCAAACGAAGTGATTGAAGGAATAATGTCTGTTGGTACATAATTACTATCACGTACTGAAATTAAAAAAGCTTTTTCCAACAATAAACCTCCTCCATCTGTTGTGCGTGCACGAATACTATACGTTTGGTTTGTAAAACTATAGGTTGTGTTTGACACTAAAGTATTTGAATTTATTGCAAACAAAGCGTTATCCGTATCACCTAAACCAGACACTAAACTGTAGGTGTGTATTGAATTAAAATCTTCATCGGTTGTGGTAAAAATTCCAACAGTTGTATTTGCAGGCAAGCCTTCTAAAATTACTGAATCACTTAATGCAATTAAACTTGGAACTTCGTTCACATCCGTAACAACAATTACAAAGGTTTTTGTATAGGTGGCGTTATATGGGTCAGTAGCTTGAATGCGAATAAACAAGCTATCATTTACCTCAAAATTATACGAAGTGTTTGTTTGTAATGTATTGCCAACAATAGATACCAAAGCGTTATGAGTTGATCCTGATCCCGCCACTAATGTTAGAGTATGTGTATCTGCCAAATCATAATCAACAACGCTTAGCGTTCCTAATAAGGTAACTGTAGGAGAGTTTTCTGCAAGTACATTATTACTTAAAATAATATCAGTTGGCGCATCATTTATATTTGAAACATTTAATGTAAAGGTATTTTCAATAAACAACCCACCTAAATCCGTAGAGCGAGCTCTAATAAAATAAATAGATTGAGCAGTATAATCTAAAATGCTTACATTATATAATGTGTCGTTTTGAATATAAAATTGTGAGTTATCTGCACTGCCAACACCTGCCACTAAACTATAGGTGTGTGAATCATTTAAGTCGGGATCTATGGTAGAAAACTCTCCCATAAAACTTCCTGCTTGCTGATGGTCGCTAATAAATGGCGAACTTAAGTTCAAAGCTGTTGGCGCATCGTTCCCATTAATAATAGTAATCGTAAATGTTTCAATATACGAGCAACCACCATTGTCATCTACTTTTAATTCTATTACTTTAACCGAATCAGTTTCATAATCATAATTAGCATTTACCACTAATTGATTTCCAACAATAGAAAATTGAGTGTTCTCTGCTTGACCAGTTGTTAATGAGTAATTAAATACGGTCCCTGCGTCTTGGTCGGTTGCCGATAATGTAGCAATAGGAGTTGCTAATGCTGAGTTTTCTGCTATAGTGTAATTACTAATACTAATGTCTGTTGGAACATGATTAGTATATAAAACAATTGGATTTGCAAGTGCACCTTGCTGACTTCCTTGAGCAAAAATAGTTGAATCTAAAACATTTAATACCGTATTGTTTGATGCTTTATAAAACTGAAATTTTACTTTTTCGCCACTAACCACATTACTTTTTATAGTTAATAAAGCTAATTTATTTAAGCCTACTGTGGTTCGTGTTTTAATAACTCCTCTGCATTGTGCACCAACAAAAGCGGCTACGTAATTATTAGTGTCAGCTAAATCAATACATGCTTCGTTGGCCTTTATCGTCATCGTCATTTGATATTGATAGCTTGCCAAGTTAACTGTCCAAGTTGCTGGAACTTGTGCAACACAGATTTTTGTGAGTTGCAATAAAACTAAAATTACTACTACATATTTTGTTTTCTTCATCATATCGGATTGTGAATTTTATTTAAAGGGAGTTTTTTTAATGGATAAAAAAACTCCCTTATTCTAAAAAATTATTTTGTCTTAACTACTTTTATTTGTTGATTAACATCGCCTGTTAAACGAATGTAATACATGCCTGCTGACAAATTAAGATTCCCAGTTTGTATGACAGCTTGTTCTTTTTTATCCTTAACATTAGATGAATAAAGCACCTTGCCTAATAAATCAACTAATTCAATTTTACAAGAACTAGGTTTACTAAAACTTAGTGTTATATGATCACTAAACGGATTTGGATAAACGCTGATGTGGTCTGAAGTAGCACCATTTGCTATTGATGTAGTAATATATACTACTTTACACGATACAGAATCTGCCACATTACTTACAACTGGTGTTGATGGCAATCCAGCTAATGCATTGGTTGTAAACGTTACGCTACTATTTGTGCTTAACACTGAACCGTCTGTTATATTAAAGTATTTTAAGTTTAATACATCTCCATCCATATTACTATACAATGTTAAATAGTAATTATAGATATTAGTGGTTGTATTTTTTATAGGATATGCAAAACCTCTCATGGTATTTGTAGCATCAAACGCTCCAAGCACAACGTTACCTTGTTCTAATGCTTCATTACAAATGTTTCCGGTAACGATAGCCGACATGGTATTATCATATGCCTCAGGAGTAAAAGGAAACAGTGTTTGATTTACACTAACGTTTTGCGGATTGTCCATTCTACCTATATAAGTAGATAAAGGATAATTAAATGTACTTGCACTGGCCGACTTAAGCATGTATCCCATAGCAGGTTTCATGTGAGTTAAACTTCCTGTCCAGCCCATTAAATTATCATAATACGCAAACTCATACTGACTCTTAATTAAATCGCCAGTTGCGGCGTTATAATTTCCTAAGGCCTCCGCTATACCTGTGTTTTTTGTAGAAACATAACCTATCCAATTCCAACCAGTTTGAACATTAATTGTTGCAATAGTGGTATCTGGCGAAATGCGTGTTCCAATATGCACTAACGTATCTGTGTTAGCAGATTTTATTTTATAAGATTGCTTATTAAAAAATCCTGCTCCTTGAGAAATATTTCCTAACCAACTTAATCCCGAGTCATACTGATCAAAACTCGAATTACTTAAGACAATATCTCCTGTAGTTGAATTTAAGTTACTCATTAATAAATTACTAGTTGCTAATTTATTTGATTGCAGTGGTAACGAAAACCACGTCCAGCCATTGTTTAAAGGTATTTTAATTTCAATTTCGGTATTAGCAACAAATGTAATAGGGTTTGTAACTGTTCCAATCACATCGTTTTCTACAAACATTAAATTTGGAGTCACTTTTACAAAGGTTAATCCGCTTGCTGCATCATAAATATTAAAATTAATAGAGTCGCCTGTAATTGAATTGCTATATACATTCAAGAAAACTTCATATCTATCATAAGCTGGTAAGTATTGTAAATTAGCAACACCACAAATAACACCATTACTAAATGCGGCAATCTTATTTTCTAAGTTTGTAGCAATTACATTATCAATTTTTAGTTGTCCAAAAATATTCATGGAGTATTGGAAGTTAGCAGGATTTACAACCCATGTTGGACTTACTCCTTTTACTTTTAAATTAATTTGCAATATCTCTGCGTAATTAAAATCAGTAGTTACACTAACATCTGCACTAAAATCTCCAATGGTTCCTCCGGCAGCAATTGTAAATACAACATTTTGAACACTATTTGGAGCAATAACACCACTCATGATATTAGCTGTCATCCAACTTGGTAAACCATCAATAGTGAATGCTTTTAAAGCGCCACCTGTATTGATGATATTAGCCGTAAAGGTAATGACACTATCAACCGTTTTTTCAAAATCAAACATATCGTCCTGCCATTTCACTTGGTTTTTATTAACATAGGCAATCCATGTTTTTGGAGATTGCATTTTGTTACCATGCAAGTCAAACGCATTTTTTACTGTTACATCCAAGGTTACATTTTCTAATAACTCGGGCGCTGTTGTTGGCGTTAAAATAATTTTATCGTTATTTAATAACCAACTATAATTAATTGCCTGAATAGGACGAGGTAATTTGATGGTTGGCGTTTGGTTTGTTGTAACAACTCCATTTTGCGCATCAACGGTTAACGTATTTACAGATTGATTATTAAACGTAGGTGTTAAGGATGGTGTGCCCATCACTGTAGCATAATTCTCAAATGGTAAAAACGCTTGCAATCCGTATTCATCTCCTAATAATCTGTTTTGCTTATCTCGTTTTAATTGCTCTGCTTTGCGGGCAGTATTCCACAATCTAAACTCATCTATTTTACCATCAAAATGATTATCATAATTAATTGTATTTGCATTTTCATAACCACGAGCACCTAAATATAAGTAAGCTCCTGATAAATTATTAAATGCTAAACCTTGCACTGAGTTTTGTAAATTACCATCTATGTAAGAGGATAAATTACCCGAACGGTTCATGATTAAAGCAAAATGATGCCAGTTTCCATCAAAGTTATTGGTGTTAGTGGCAACAAAATCTATCCCTTTATGATATACATGTATCATGCCACTCGCATCTTTTTGTATGTTCCATGCATTTAACGAATCAGCTCCTACTCCATCTCCTTTACCATTTGCAAATAAGGTAGCCGCTCCGCTTTGTGTGGAGTTAAACCAAAATTCTAAGGTAAAATCCATTTCTTTAGTAATGGTAATGTTGCCGGCAGATACTTGCACGTTATCATCAACGCCATCAAATTGCGCTGCATAGCCATTTGGATTTACTTGCCAAGTGGCTCCATAAATATCGGCATTTCTGCTTCTGATATCATCGTTTGAAACCACTCCATCTGCTTCATCCATTTTCCAATTATACATTAAGCCTGATTGATTGCGGCTTAATACTTTGTTCATGGTAATAACTATTTCGGTAATTGTTCTTGCTTCATTCCATAATCTTATTTCTTGTAAATTACCATTTAAGAAATTAGTATTAGTTGGCAATGTTTTACCAAAAGCTAATTTACCAGAACCTGTATAGTCAATAAAGAAACCAGTATTTGAGCCAGCTAAGGATCCATCTACATATAAATTAGCGTCCGTATTTGCATAATCATACACAATGGCATAATGGTGCCAGTTGGTTGGTGTTGGAACTGCAGTTGCTGAAATTACTGTTTGGTTGCCTAAAGTGAATTTTAATATATTTGAATTATCAAAGCCAATCGTCATTTTTTGTACTGGATCTGTTCCTTGGCTTATAACGGTTTGGTTAATACCTACCGCATTTAATTTAGCCCAAAACTCTACAGTAAAACTCCGTTTTTGTAAACTAGCTCCACCAGTTACCTCAGCATAATCGGCTACTCCATCAAAGTTTAAACTTTCGGCATGGCGAATAGTGCTGCCATTTAAAACACCTCTAATATCAAAGTTGAAGGTTGATAAACTACTTAAATCTATAGGTTCGTTAAATTGAATAGAGATATCATCATTAGGATCTAAAATACCATCACCCGGTGTTGGTGTGCCAAATGGCGCTGGGTTTACACGATCCATAACACCTGCTAATACTGGAGAATTAACCGTAGCATAACTTCCATCTTTATTATAACAATAAGATACGGCTCTTATTTCGTAATTACCATCCGGATAATTGTTTGGTGTTACTGTCCATTGATATTGCGTATAAACTTGGCCTGTTGGTATAATACTTTGTGTGGCATTTGGTACTTTATAAAAATCCTTAATCTCTAACCAGCTACTCGAATTGCCTGGCTTAATTTCGTAGCCTATTTTTTCGAAACCATAATTTGGATGTAAACTATTGGTTACAGTATTTGTATTGGCAGCAACTCCATAATTGTAGTTGTAATTTTCAATTACCACATTAGCAATATTATTGTTTGAGTTATTCACAATAAAATTATCGGTTGGTGCAGATATTTCAATTTCTGTACAAGTTGGAATAAAATGTACCGTCACGTATGCTGTATCAGCTATCTCTGTGCTACAAGCCGAACTGAATATTACCATCAAACTATCATACTCTATTTCTATGGGTCCACGCTCAATGGTTAATGTTTTAATTACAGATCCACCACTAGGTACATTAATTATTGTGTTCGCATTTTGCCCATCAATTTTTAAGACTGCACCATTCGGATTACTTTCACTAGCTATCCGAATCTGTAAATTAATATCATTATTTATCATTAACGGACTTTGATTAGTTAACACCAACTGATAAACCGCTGCTTGATTA